>JALSMC010000312.1 GCA_026987995.1 Sulfurimonas sp.
ATTGAGATAAAATATCGGTAATATTGATTTAGAGGGATTTTTTTTAATCTCAAAAATCGCTATGAGAAGAATTTAGTTGTTTGCTTGGTTTGAATTTGCAAGTGGCTCAGTAGATTTAATAATTATTCTAAAGAGGTCTCTATAGTTTTTAAATTCTTAAAATAACCTAAAATTAAGCTTCTTATAAGCTTATATGGTTATACTTTCGCCACTAAAACAAGCGTTCGCGTTTGCTTAAAATTTAATACTGAAAAGGTTCATAATGAAATTTACTAAAATTGCAACTACTGAACAAATTGATCAAAAATGGATTTTGATTGATGCTGAAGGGAAAACTTTTGGTCGTATGATGACTGAAGTAGCTACTCTTCTTCGTGGAAAAAACAAAACTTGTTGGACTCCAAACATCGACTGTGGTGACTATGTAGTTATCATCAATGCTTCTAAAGCTAAGTTCAACGGACTTGGTAAGATAGCTAACAAAGAGTACTTCTCTCATTCTGGTTACTTCGGTTCAACTAAGAGTGTTAAAATGACTGAACTTTTAGAGAAAAACCCAGAGAAACTTTACAAGTTATCTGCTCGCGGTATGCTTCCTAAAACTAAGCTTGGTGCTAAAATGATTAAAAAATTAAAAATATATGCAGGTGCTGAACACCCTCACACTGCACAATTAGCTAAGTAAGGATAAAGAATGGCAAATACAATTTATGCAACTGGTAAACGTAAAGCGTCTATCGCAAAAGTATGGTTAACTCCAGGTACTGGTAAAATGACTATTAATGGTCTTTCTTTAGATGCATGGTTAGGTGGACTTGAAGCTAAGAAGCTTCGTGTTAAGCAACCTCTTGTTGTTTCTAAGCTTGGTGAGTCTGTTGATATCGTTGCTACTACTTTAGGTGGTGGTTTTGGTGGTCAAGCTGATGCACTTCGTCATGGTATTTCTAAGGCTCTAGTAGCATTCAACCCTGAGGTTAAAGCAGTGCTTAAACCAGAAGGTATGATGACTCGTGATTCACGTGTTGTTGAACGTAAGAAGCCAGGTAAACGTAAAGCTCGTCGTTCTCGTCAGTTTTCAAAGCGTTAATCCGTTTTTACCTCTCTACTGTATCAAGATTTTTATCTTGGTACACCTCCTCCAAATATTTTATATAAATTTTACATTTTCATGCTTATCCATACTGTTTTAATATTTTTTTTATGCTCTTAGTAGTAAAATACATTGCAATAAAAAAAGGAAAACAAAATGATAAAAAAAACATTATTAATATTAAGTTTAGCTGCATTAACATTTACTGGATGTAACCATTCAAGTGATGCTAAACCTGAGCATACAGCTTCAGAAAATCATGAAGAACACTGGGATTACGGTACAAACAATGGTCCAACACACTGGGAAGAGTTCTCAGGCACATGCGGTAAAGGTATACATCAATCTCCTGTAAATATCATTCCCGGTAAAACACTTCAAATGAATCATTCTTATGATTTAAGTATGCATGATGACTTTACTGGTCTTGCAAAAGTTATTGATAATGGGCATTCTATAAAAGTAACACCTGAACATGGTGGCCATATTACCCTTCATAATGAAGTTTTTGACCTTTTACAGTATCACTTTCATGGAAAATCAGAACACACTATAGATGGAAAACGTTATGATATGGTTGCACATATGGTACACCAAAATCCTAAAACAAAACAGTTAGCAGTTGTAGCCGTTTTCTTTGAGGAGGGTGCTTCAAATAAAGTCTTAGAAAAAATTATAGATAATGTAGGAGGAACTGTACGATTAGACCCTCAAGATTTTGTGCCACTTGAAACGGCACACTATTATCACTATATTGGCTCTTTAACAACACCACCATGTTCTGAAAATGTTCAGTGGTATCTTCTTAAAACACCACAAAAAGCATCAATAGAACAGATAGAACACTTTAGAAAATTTTATGTTGACAATGAACGTCCAGTTCAAGAACTCCATGATAGACTTATAGAGTCTAACTAGTTAACCCTATTTAACTATAATACCTTTAACTTACAAAAGCTAAAGGTATTATCATGAAAAAAAGTATTCTCGCAGTAGTTATTTTACTACTCATCATCGCATCTCTTCCCACTATAGGTAATACCTTCATTAAAAACACAATAGATGAAAGACTGGTTGAATTAAAATCATTTGGTTTACAAGCGACAAAAGATGAAACTCATTCAACGTACTTAAATACTTCACGACATTTTGAATTTACACTTCAAGATTCACAAAAATTTTTAAACCATCTCAAGCAGTACTCAGATAAACAGATACCTTCATATGTAAATGCAATGCTAGAAGGTACTCTCATAGGTGCTGATATAAAGTACTCTAATCTTCCTTTTGCCAAAGCTTTTGAGATAGAAATATACCCAATAAACTTATCTTCACAAATGAATAAAAAATTAAAAGATGATGATATGAATTTTTATACATATGTAGAAAATCTTTTGAACGATAAAGCACTGATGTATCATATAGAGTATAACCTGTTAAATGATGATTTTAAAGGCTATATACGAGATATACAAACAAACTATACACAAGCTAATGGAACAAAGTTTATACTTGCTTTAGAGAAAGCAAATTTTAAAGGAAATGGGGAATTGCTAGCCCCAAAAGAGTTTAGTTCGAAAATCAAAAAGTTACATTTTGAAGTATCTCAGGATACACAAATTTTAAATATCTTTTTAAATGACTTTAAAAGCAGTAGTAATTTTGAATCAGTAAATACATACCTCACAAGTGTAGATATTGAAACAATTGTTATGACACTAGAAGGTAGTAATGACGATGTAAATATTAGTATGAAAAAATTAAGAGCAAATGCTTCATCGAACGAGCAAGGTAGTACTACTCAGTTGAACTCTAAAACATCCATAAAAAGTTTAGAACTTCATTCAAACCAAGTAGATTTAAATATAGAAAAATTAAATTTTGATATAGCTTTAAGTGAACTTGATAAAAAAGAATACTTGGCTTTTACACAACTTACATCTCAGAATAATAAGAGTTCTTTAGAAGTTCAAGAAAGTATTTTGAAGCTCTTAAGTAAAGGAGTAGTTTTAGAAATAGCAGATTTTTCTATTGCTAAGTTTTCAAAAAACAGTGAGAAGGCTATAAAGGGGTTTGAGTTGAAGTCAAACCTAACACTTAAAGAAGATAAAGACTTAGCTGAGAAGATGAAACGCTCACCTTTTATGATAATACAAGATATTTCATTACTAAGCGAGCTGAAAATATCTAAAGAATTATATGCACAACTACAACAGACTAGTGGCATGCTAAGTCGTTTAAAAGGCTATGAAAAAGAAGATGGTGATGACTATATCTTTGAGTTGAAGTTTATTGATGCAAAAGCAAGTGTAAATGGTAGGAGTTTAAACTAAGTATGAAATTTCTCTTTGTTTTGCTTTTAAGCTGGAGTCTTGAAGCAACAACCTTACATCTAGCAACATCTACAAATCCAGCAAGGCTTAACCCTATTCTTGCGACTGATTCATCTTCATCAGAGATAGCAGGATTTTTATTTAATGGACTAGTAAAGTTTGATAAAGATTCAAAGATTATAGTTGAAGATCTGGCAGAAAAGTTTTACTTTGTAGACGATAAAACTCTTATATTTGAGCTTAGAAAAAATGTTAAGTGGCATGATGGTGCTGCGTTTAGCGCTAAAGATGTGCTCTTTACCTATGAGACTCTTATCTCCGATAAAATCTCTTCACCATATAGTGCGGGTTTTCGTTTTGTAGATAGTGTGAAAATTGTAGATGAATTTACAGTCAAAGTTCATTATAAACAGGCTTATTTTAAAGCTCTTGAGACATGGATGATGGGTATACTTCCTGAGCATATTTTAAAAGATGACGAGAACATGATGAGCTCGTCATTTAACACAGACCCCATAGGAACTGGTGCATATAAACTAGAACAACTAGAGTTTTCTAAAAATATAGTACTCGCTGCATTTGATGAGTATTTTGAAGGTCGAGCGAAAATAGACAAGATAAGTTTTCATGTCATAGCAGACCCGATGACTCGTTTTATGATGCTAAAGTCAGCACAGCTTGACCTTGGAAGTATAGAACCGATGGCTTATGAGAGACAACTAAGCCAAGAGTTTTTTGATAAGTTTAATATTTATGAGAAGATTAGCCTCTCTTACACTTACTTAGGTTTTAACCTGCGTTTGAAGAAGTTTCAAAACCCAAAAGTTCGTGAAGCCCTCTCTTTAGCTATAGATAGACAAGAGCTAATAGACATACTTTTTTTCAAACATGCTAAAGTGTGTAGCGGACCATTTTTACCAGGGACTCTCGCGTTTAATGAAGATGTAAAAGTTCCTACTCTAAACATACAAAAAGCAAAAGTACTACTTAAAGAAGCTGGCTATGACGAAGAACATCCTTTTGAGTTTGAGATAGTGACTTCAAACTCTAGCCCTATCCGCCCTTATGCAGCACAGATACTACAGCATCAACTTAAAAAAGCGGGAGTTATAGTGACATTACGAGTGATGGAGTGGCAAGCATTTTTAAACATGGTGGTTTTCCCTCATGAGTTTGATAGTGTATTACTCGGTTGGGGACTCTCACCTACACCAGACCCTTACCTTTTTTGGCATAAAGATAGTGATAAAAAAGGTGGCTTTAACCTTGTAGGCTACGACAATCCTAAGATAAACAAAATGATAGAAGAATCACAAAGTATGATAGATAGAGAAGAGTTAGGAGTAAAATGGAGAGAGATGTTTAAAATAATAACAGATGATAATCCTTATCTCTTTTTATACATACCAAACTCCATAACAGCAGTAGATAAACGAGTAAAAAATGTAACACCAGCACTCGGTGGAATATGGCATAACTATATACAATGGGAAAAACAATAATGATAATACTATTTGATTTAGATGGAACACTAATAGACTCCACCGAAGCGATTTTGAAGAGTTTCCATAACTCTTTTGATGTACATAAACACCTCCATCCGAGCGATGAAGAGATAAAAGCACTCATAGGGTATACACTTGAAGATATGTATAGTGGTTTAGGCATAGAGAAGAGTCTTGTAGACATGTATGTGAAAACTTATAAAGAGTACTATAGAGTCATCTCATGTGAAAAAACAGACCTACTTCAAAATGCAAAAGAGGCAGTACTTCTTGCAAAAAAAATTGCAGAGTTAGGAATAGTTACAACTAAAACAGGAAAGTACTCACAAGAGATAATGGAAAATTTTGGACTAATGGAGTACTTTGAAGTGCTCATAGGACGAGAGCATGTACAAAACCCAAAACCCCATGAAGAACCTATTCTAAAAGCCTTAGAGAGTTTTGATGCTACAAACAAAGAAATATGGATGATAGGCGATACTAAACTAGACCTAATAAGTGCAAAAAATGCAGAGGTAAACTCTATAGGTGTTCTATCAGGATATGGTAGTAAAAGCACTTTAGAAGAGCATACGGATGTGATTTTTGAAGATGCTCTTGATGCTGTAAGGTATTTAGAAAAGAGATTATTGTTGATATGAGTTAAGCTACATTTTGAGTGTTATGTTAGATATATAACAAATAACACCTAAAATGTTCAGTTATCGCCAATTTTCGTAATAAAAGCACACTACAAGCTTAAGAAAACTCTTGCAGTTTGTTCAAAATATATCTAAATACTAAATTTTTAATAAATAATATAACACACATTATTAATGATAGTTATTTCTCATTTATCAGGTTGTTTTGTATATAATGTGTGTTGATAAATAGTTAGTTGAAGGGAAACAATGAAAATAATTATTAGATGGATAGCTCCTGTTTTTTTATTAGTTATAGGAATTTACTTTCAAGTTTCTGAAGACTATAAAGAACTTTTAGTGCTTCCTAGGATTGGTGCAGTATTGCTATCTTAAATCAAACTAGTGGATAACTTCAAAAGGGTATTTTTATCAGTTTCATTAATATTTTGAAGTAATTCGGTTACAAAGTCAGTGAACTTTTTAGCTGTGCTAAAATATATGTTTT
>JALSMC010000313.1 GCA_026987995.1 Sulfurimonas sp.
GGTCAAGTTGTAATTTTAATAAGCCTGTAATAAGATTATCTCTTTGTCTCAATCCCCTTAAAATCGGGTCAAGTTGTAATAGCAACAATGCTAAGTAAAATATCGTGTTTTAGGGGTTTTTGAAAGCTTGTTAAATCTTAAATAAAACTTTAATGATTTGTTTTTTACTTTTATCACTTTATAAACCCCCAAAACTTCATAAAATTAAATCTTAAGTGAAACTTTTATGAAAAAGTTGTTGGATCACTTAGATCAACAGCTTGTCCAAGTTTAAAACCTGGATCTGACACTGTATATATTCTTACATCATCTTCATTTGTATCAATGATTTCGTTGATCGTCTCTATTATATCAAAAAGCATCTCTTGAGAAACTGAAGGTACATAAAATACTGAATATTGAATGCGTATAGCAAATTTTTCAAGTTCCTTTGCAAGTTTTCTTAAACGTTTACTATTAGATATATCATAGCTTATGATAAAGTCAGCCTTTTTCAAATTACACCTCGAAGCTTATTTTTGCAACTATTGTTCCGTATGAATCTATAAAATAGACTGGAATATTTTTTGCTAATGAGATAATTTCACTCATTGGAGCTTTTATATTTTTGTTTAAATAGATAGATTTTAATTGATTTAATCCTATGTATTGGACTTCATATATGGTACTAATCTCTAAGTATGCGATCTTAAATATTACTTTAGCTTTTGGATTTTTAATAATAAGTGTTCTTTTCACGATATTGTACTTCTAAGTAAAGCTATTTCATCATCTATTTTAGACATTAAACTATTGCCAAACTCTTTTATTTCTTTCCATAATCTTTTGCGGCTTTCATAGCGTAAAAAGATCCCATTTTTTTTAGTGAAATCTTCAGATGTTAAAGTTTTATCTAAAAACCATTGTGCTACTTTTTTATTTATTTCCGAGCGATAAATTTCTAGCAAATCAGAGCTTAAAGCATTATGCGATCTAAATGGTTCGTGCAGGTAAGAGATAGAAGCATCAAAACCATAAATGTATAGTCTTGCTGTAATGACATTGTAGAAGTATGTATAAAGGTATGAGAGTATGGCATTTACAGGATCAAGAGGTGGATTTTTAGATCTTTTGCCCTTATGTAGTACTTTTGGAAGAGTTGCAAAGTAGTGTTTAAAGTATATTTTTGAAAAGCTTCCTTCAACTCCAAGTAGTTCAGGTATGTTTTCTGCACTATTTATTTTTTGTAGCCAAATATTAGTATCTAACGATACTCCAATCTGTTTAAGATGGCTTGAATGATTCTTTATTTTCTCTTCAAGAAAATATTTTGCAAATCCTAGCCTATTTGTAGTTGCAGAAGTGTATTGTTGTATTTTAAGATCACTGTTTTTTGCTACCAATGGAAGTGTAAGAGAGAAGTTTTTATTATTTTTTGAGATGATTAAAACAGGAATATGCTCTTTAGATAGTGCTAACAGTGTTTTTGTACCAAGTTCCATTTCTCCACATAAAACAAGCATGTCTATTAGTCGAAAAGGTATGTGTTGAGTCTCTACTACAATACCACTGCTTTTTATGCCAATGGTTATGTTATTTTTATCTACTATAACTGTTTTCATATAATGATACTCCCATCTTCAAAATATAACTGCTTTGCTTTTCCAAGAAGTATGGCTTTTGGCATTACTTTTATGACATTTATGCGATCCTCTTTTGGGTCTATAGAGTCAAGAAGTTCGTCAGAGAGAGTAGGGAGGTCGCTACTTTCAAATACACTTTCAAGTGCGCTTTTTTGACCGCCAAGTGCATATGAGTAAGCAACTTTTGCACAGCGTCTGCGTCGTTTATTGCTCTTAACATCATAAGCAAGAATGTAGTGTGTACTCATAACAGCCCCCTTTGGTTTTGTTATGAGTAGTATATTGTTTATTAATGACAAATAGTGTCAATTTTAGAAGTAGTTTTAATCATTTCAAAATTGGATAGTTTACAATAAAGCTTTTGAGCAAAAATTTCAATTTACAAACTCAGCATAGACCCATCCCATAAATGAAGCATTTTTACCATTTTTTTCTTCAGAAGCAAGCCAGTAAGTGTGTGGCTCTTTAACATATTTTGCTGGTCTTGCTTGTGGTATTTTAATCTCACGCAAGCCTTCTAAAGTCATTGCTTCAGCACCGCTATGCTGACCAACTTTAAAAATAAATCCTTTTTTTGCTACGGCTTGATTATATGCTTTAACCATTCTATTACGCACTTTTACAGGAACAAGCTCTTCATTTGCTTTTGCCCAGTATAACTCTTTTTTTAGAAGTGGCAGGTAGAAATTTTTAACTATAATTCTAAAATTATTAGCATCATATGGAAATGACTTGAACTTTTCATCATCAATATTAAGATTTTCACCACGTTTTAGAAGAGTTACTTCTGTTAGAAGCTCACTATCTGGTTCTATGCATTCCAATCGTTGAGACAACGAGCTTTTATCGTCATTTTTACTTCGTTGTTTATTTATGACCCAAAATACTTTGCTTAAAAGATCATCTGATGTAGCATCACCAATTTTTAGTTTAGAAAATATATCTTTTTCAAATTTTCCAAACCAATTATCTACAAATCGATGTTCTGCATTTCTTGTCCTCTCTTTTGCAATAGATTGATCCTCTTTTTTATTAAGATAGTGTTGAAAGAAAGCTGTTTTTAGTGCACCTTTTATTGAGCTTCCTGGAATGTATAGTTGCCATGCAGTTCTGATGTGAGCATTAATTTCAAGTCTATTTAGTACATTTCTATCTCTACCACCCTCATTTTGTACAACTTTTCCAAGTTTCTCTTCAAACTCTTTTGCTATAGATGGTACAGTTGGTATGGTGGTATGTGATACTTCCATTGCTATTTTACGATGCTTTTTGAAAAAACGTTGTAGTTGAAGTGCATTGTGACTCACCTTGACTAATTCTTGTCTCTCTTTTTCTGTTAATCTTTTTATAAATTGAAATGTATCAAAAATATATAGATTATTACCTACTATTGTATATTCTGTTGGATTAAACACATCTCCATTTCCAATGTGAATGGGTGAGATAGCTGTTAATCTTAATTTATGAGTTTCCAAGAAAGGTTTCATCTTTTCTCTCCAAATGATACAGGAAGTGCTATGGCATATCCTTGATGTACTGTTTCATAAAGTTGTACAGATAATGATCCATCTCCACCAACTCCTTTGCCAATAAATTTAGGTGGATTCTCTACTCTAACCAATGCAAAACTGTCTGCCATTAATATGGGGTTTTTCCATACAATACCATGAGATAGCAATCCTCCATGTTTTCCAAATCGTGTAAAAGGTTCGTAGTAAGCCTCTTTAAACTCTTGAGCAGAGAGAATTGAAGGAGATAGTGTTAAAATAGCATTGCAACCTTTACTTTCCCATTGTATTGGTTCAATTTTATCCACACTAAAGCGACCTCGTCCAATGGTTGCATCTTTACCAAAACCGCTTTTTCCCATTATGTTTAATATATTTGTAAACTTCTCCTCAGAGATTCGGTTTGTATCTAATAAAACATATATAGTACCTCTATTTACTTCAAGATCAAACCGTTTAGATGCAAATGGATCAAAATTTTCACCGGTTGTACCAATAATCCGGCTCAAACTGTTTCTCATCTGAATAGACTCTTTTGGAGTTATTGTAGATATATCTTCACAAGCCTCTTTTGATCTTTTATCTATAACATTACCAAATTCATTGAGTTTTTCAATAGAGAGAGCACGCTTTCGCTTAAATGTCTTTCTCTCTTGTGCAACAAACTCTATGCCCAAATGAGCATTTGGAACAGGTGGAAAGAGAATATGATTACCTACTAAAAAGTCACTAAATATGGCAAACGGCTCTCCATTTGTATAACCTTCAAGCAGTTTTGTTAGCTCTGATGAACCATCCATTTCAGCCAACATCCAGCAGAAGTACCCAAATAGAGTATCTCCTTTAGGTGCAGTGGCAAAGGCACTTTGGATTGTTATGTCTAATTTAAAGCCTTGCATTAGCAAATCCTAAAATGGTTGAATGGCTTCGAAACTCTCCTGAATCGATTCGCCATTTTGTGTAAGGTTTTGAAACTTTATGCGTCCATAGCCTCTTGATCCACTACCACCTAGTGCATCCATCTCTAAAAGTCTCAATCCTTTTTTAAGCATATCAAGCAGTTCATCTCCATCACCTTCAAACTGTTTTAGAGTGATTTCAAAATTAAAGAGGACACCGCTTGGTACTCTCTGCGTCTGTCTAGGGTTAGAGGCGCGGGAAGTTATGCGATCTATGCTATTTTCAAACTTGACTTCTGTAAGATCTTGCAAACTTTTTGCTTCAAAGTCGTTTCTAAGTAAGCAATCTGAAAATCTCACTCGGGTTACACCAACCTTTTTTGCAATCTCATCACTCCTAATTGTCTTTCCATTTCCAAATAGTTTAGCTATGAGAAATGCTTTTTCTTTAACTTCTTCATTAGCATCATATTCAGCTTCAACGCTAGTTGGTTCTCCGTCATTATACCCTACAACACCTGCACGCCACTCTAACAATGAACGAACTTTTCCTTTAAGGCTTGAACCTGGGATATATGGTTTACCTGTAACTGGGTGTTTTATGACTTCATTGTCTACTCCACCAATTTTCATAGAAGCATCTCCACCACCAATGTGTAGACCACTTAAAAGTTTAATCTCTCCAGCAATTGTTATGATGTTTTCAAGTTTCATGATCTTCTTCCTTTATCTGTAGCTTTATAAAAGCCCATTACGGCTTCGAAAAATGTTTTAAATGTTTTCATATCTTTTGGAGTTTTAACCTGTTTTAATGATTCAGATATAAACTGAACAAACTCTTTGCTTACCTTTTTTCTACCTTGAGCATAAGCTGCTTTTGCATTAAGCATTTTTATGAGTGGTAGTAGTTCATTGAAAGATGATGGATTCTCTTCGATTTTATCGTTAAGAGATACAACTTCATCATAAAAATGGCGCAATTGTGTATATGTATTTATCTCTCTAGATGATTCAGCAAATATTTTTGAAATCTCTTGAGCATTGGTGTCGTAAGCTTTTGGTTTTACATTGCCATTGCTGTCGTAAAACTTTAGTAGCTCAGGATCTATTTGAATCTCTCTATATTGGTTATGCCTGTTGTGATTACGGTTGTGTGGTCTGTTGTTATACACGTTCTCGCTCCTTATATAGTGATGTAAATACGGCAACTTCAAAAGATTTGCCATAAATTTTAATGTTTTTAACAATATTGTCTAAAAATTCAACTGCCTTTTCTCTCTTTTTTACATTTTTTTCTATAATGCTTCTGGTGCCACTGTAGCGAAGTTGTGACTTCCATAATGTGTTGGAGATATCTTTTTTTATATTCTCTTGCATACGTGCAAAGTATGGAAGCATGTATATAAATCTTGTAGATATATCAAGGCTCTTTTTATAGTGATCTATTATCTCACTTAACTCCATCAAATCTATAAAATCAACAAATTTAATGCTGTTATCAAATATTCTAACTCCATCTTTACCATCTCTTTTCATCTGCTCAAGGGCATGTTCACTCTCTCTTGCCATGAACGTAACGGGTGTTTTGTCGTGAACCATCAAGATGCCGGCACTAAAGCTCATATCGTTTATGTCTGTAAGGAAGAATTTGTCAAATCTACTTTTAAGCGTTATTGCAAACTTTTGTATCTCATTCCAAGAGCCAATGACAAAAAGATCGTCTCCGCCGGCAAAAACGGTGTAGATATTTTTAAAAGATTGTTGCATAAGGTGGGCTAACTTTATGGTAAAGAAGTGGTTTATTAATCGTGCAGTCATGTTGTACCTTGCAAAGCTCATTTCACCACTCTTTGGTAAGCGCTCAATGAAGAGTGTTCCAAGGTTGTCTACATCTGCTTTTAAGACGCTTAGTGCTTTTTGCCCTTGACTTAACTCTGCAAGATCGGAAAACTCTTTTGGCAACTCATTCTCTTTATCAAATGGAATGTATGCTTTAAGTGTTCT
>JALSMC010000314.1 GCA_026987995.1 Sulfurimonas sp.
AGAGTGCAGGTAAGAGAATGATGGTGTTAACTAAGGCAATAAGCACACCAACTGCACCAAATATACCAAGAGCAGCGATAGGCTCAATAGCCGCACTAGAAAAAGAGAAGAGTCCAGCAGCTGTTGTGAGTGAAGTCATGATGATAGCAAGTCCAGAGTGACCAAGGGAGTGGATAATAGCTTCATTCTTATCGCCATTTTCATTAAAGTGCTTAAAAAACATAGAAAGCAGGTGTACAACAGCACCAATTCCAACAGCGAGTAAAAATGAAGGTAGAATTTGTGTAGGAATAGTGATAGGAGTACCAGAGATAGCCATGAACCCAATAGTCGTAAGCAATGAGATAAGAACTATAAAGATAGGAAGAATTACAGCACTGATGCGTTTAAAGACGACAAAAAGAAAGAGCATCATCATTAGTAATACAAGTTTTACAAACTTTTGCATATCTTTTTGTACAGATTGTTTGTTGTAGTCATTCACTGCGAGTGAGCCTGCCACATAGACATTGAAATCATCACTGTTAAACTTTTGTGCAATGGCGTTTGCTGCTCTAACCATTTCACTTTTTGATGGATCTGTAAGAAACTCTGCTTCTGCTTCATCATCAGCCCCAAAGCCTGCTAAATCATCAGCACCTTCTATCGTTTCATAAGCACTCGGCTCGAGTATGATAGTTGTAAAGTTATGTGACTCGTTATAAAGGAGGTTTTTATACATTGCATTGTTTAATGCAGTGGCTTTAATCTTTGCTAAATCAGCTTGTGTTTGTGGAAAATTCTCGATGAGGTCTTCAACTATTAGTCTATCACCTTTTCCTCTTGTATTTCTCGCATTTATAAGTGAAGTAATATCGTTAAGATGTGGGACACCTGAAGCGAGTTTATTGTGCAATGTTTGAAGCTTTTTAAGTGTCTCCATCGAAAAAACATCTTTGGCTTCAATGATAACCATAATCTTTTCATCTTGTCCAAACTGCTCTTTAAATGCTTCATAGCGTACAAGTGCAGGATCATCAGACTTTAAAAAGCCTTCTGTTGAAGTGTCGATGGTAATAAAACGCAGGTTTGAGATGATAAGAATGCTTATCATCAACATAAGTAGTATGATTTTTTTAGGGTTTCGTGTGATGAATCCACCCATCTGTTCTAAGCGGGATTCTGTACGTGTTTTCCAGTTCATAAGATTAGCCTTTATAATTAATACTCTAATAGTAGTGTATTAACATTAGGCTAATGTTAAGAAAGGTTTTATGAGTTGTACTCTTCTTGTAACATATTGTCCATAAGAACAAAAAGCTCCTCAGATGCACTTTCCATCTCTTCAAAGTTACTTACGATTGTATCTGCATTGCCCAGTGTATCCTTGTGTGCATCTTTATGTAAGAAAGTAAGATTTGCATTTGCATTTTTATGTACCACATTATGCGGTCCAGCAATTTTAGAGTATGAAGAAAAACTTGAAAATCTTTCTTTCCCTTCACCATCATACCAAACACCGAGGGTACACTGATGCGAACTTACCTCTTTAAGTATAGGTTCTAATGACATAATAGAGTTATATGCACGAGCTTTATAAAGAATGTGGTCAATTTTAGCAAGAACGATAAAGATACTGTTTTCCATATGGTAAGAACGATCTACTATATGAGAAGAACCATCACTCAGCTTAATAAGTGTATCTTCAAACTCTTCTATCTTTTGTGTAGTTGTATCAACTGTATCCTTCATAGTCTCTGATGAGCCTTGGATTTCGTTCATCCCTTGTTGGAGAGACTTGATACTTACTGAAATCTCACTTGTAGCTTTGTGTGTTCTCTCTGCCAGTTTACGAACTTCATCCGCAACCACGGCAAAGCCACGACCATGCTCACCCGCACGAGCAGCTTCGATGGCCGCATTTAGTGCAAGTAAGTTTGTCTGATCTGCGATGTCTGTGATGAGTTCTATGACTGAAGTGATGCTGTTTGTCTGGTTAGCTAGTTCTTCAACACTCGCGTTATTCATACCTACTTGCTCATTTAGGTTATGAAGTTCTTCTACTGCTTGAATGATGTTCTCACGAGAGTTAGTTGAAAGCTCTGCTGCATCTCTTGTAGCCGAAGTAACATCTTTGAGGTTTTGAATATTTGTTTTAAGATTATCTTGAATAACAGTTAATGATTCTGAAACATTTCTACTACTTTCACTGAGTCGTGCATTAAAAGTATCTCTTTGTACTTTATCATGCTGTTCTTTCATAAAGTCGATGCTACCTGTCACACTATTTACAGCAACAACAAATTCCCCTTCCATTCCATCAGCTGAAATTGCTTGAGAAAAGTTTCCATGAGTTGCATCCGTAATAGCTCTATTTATCTCTTGAATCAACTTACTCGTATGGTCTATCAATAAACTTAAGTTAATGCCCATCTGACCTAGTTCTGTCTTTTCATCCTTGTTGTCTGATTTTTGTGAAAAGTCACCGCGGGCAGCATGAGAAATAAGATTTGTAAAATTATTAATACCGTTAATGATGGACTTTCTAATGATAGTAGCAATGATTAGGATGCCAAAACCAGTAACAATACCCGCTACAAGTACTAAGTACTTGTAAAATGCAATCTCTTTTTCAAGGTACTCTGAGTCATTTTTAAGCTCTGCTTGTTTCACACTCACAAGCTTTTTAAAAGCTTTTCGTGAAGCATTTGCATAAGGTGTTAAGTCTGTTTTATAGCGAGCATATAATGAAGGAGCATTGTTTTTTATTTCTTCTTTTGAAAATCCTAACATCATTTTTAGAGAATTGTCTAAAAAGATCATTGTTGATGACTTCGCATCTTTGAGCATTGTTAAAGAACTAGTGTTATGAGACATCACATCGTTTAAGTTACTAAACTCTTTACTAATGTTTGAGATGCTTTGCTTTAACTTACTTATGTCTTTATCATAGTCGCCACCAAGCATAATATCTCGTGTAGTTCTACTAACATAGTTCATCTCTTTTTCAATCTGAAGTACACTAAATCCAGCACTCATAGAATTATGACGAAGATTTTTATATTCGCCTTCTATGTTGGACATAGCCCAAAATACAAAAAGTGTCGCAGAGAAAATGGCAAAAGTAGCCATCGTTATAAGGTAGTTCATCTTTTTTTGAATACTCATTTTTTCAAACATATAAGTTCCTCGTGTGTAATATTTTCATTATAACTCAAATAGATTAAAAATGTCGCATGAAAATAGTAAAGAGTTTAATACTTACTAGTTTGTGTTACAATACAATTTATATTTAGCAAAGATAATGATAGGAAAACAAATGTCAATAGCCGGTGATGAAATAAAAAAATTTGAAAAAGATGATTGTAAACAAGATGATGTGTTTTACCAAGCGATGGAAGAGGTTATCTGCTCTATTGGTCCACTACTTGAGTCAGATCCAAAGTATAAAAAATATGCGATTTTAGAGAGATTAGTAGTTCCAGATAGAGTTATAAAGTTTAAAGTTACTTGGTTAGATGATAACAATGAGATACAGGTAAATACTGGTTTTCGTGTGCAGTTTAACAATGCTTTAGGGCCATACAAAGGTGGACTGCGTTTTCACCCTACTGTAAACGAAGGTATACTCAAGTTTTTAGGTTTTGAGCAGATACTCAAAAACTCTCTTACAGGTCTACCAATAGGTGGTGGTAAGGGTGGTAGTGACTTTAATCCTAAGGGAAAAAGTGATTTTGAGATTATGAAGTTTTGTTCTGCGTTTATGACTGAACTTCATAAGTATATCGGTCCTCGTATTGATGTTCCTGCTGGAGATATTGGTGTTGGTGGACGAGAGATAGGTTTCTTGTTTGGTGAGTATAAAAAAATCACCTCTTCTTATGAAGGTGTACTTACTGGAAAACCTTTTGTTTTTGGAGGCTCACTTATGCGCCCTGAAGCAACAGGCTATGGAGCAGTTTATTTTACGCAGAAGATGCTTGAGATAGAAGGTAAGGAATCACTCGAGGGTAAAATATGTACAGTAAGTGGAGCAGGGAATGTTGCTCTTCATGCCATAGAAAAACTCCAACAAATAGGTGCAATAGCTGTTAGTTGTACGGATTCAAAAGGAACACTGTATGATTCTCGAGGAGTTGATTTAGCACTACTTAAAGATATTAAACTTAATCGTCGTGCTTCACTCGAAGAGTATATTAAAGTGCATGAAAGTGCGAAGTATACACCAATTGCAGAGTATCCAGAGGGTGCACATGCAGTTTGGGATATCCCTTGTTATGCTGCGTTTCCTTGTGCTACGCAAAACGAGCTAAATGAAACCGATGCACACAACCTTATAACAAATGGATGCGAGAGTGTAACAGAGGGTGCAAATATGCCCTCAACTCCAGAGGCAACTGCTGCCATTTTGTCACATAATTTATGCTTTGCTCCTGCTAAAGCGGCAAATGCTGGTGGTGTAGCTGTTAGCTCATTTGAGATGAGTCAAAATGCAGCAATGACTAAGTGGACTTTTGAAGAAGTAGATGAGAAATTAAAAATTGTAATGCAACAGATATGTACACGAGTAGCACTTACGGCTAAAGATTATGGAGTCGAAGGAAATTATGTAGATGGAGCAAATATAGCAGGCTTTAAAAAAGTAGCTGATGCAATGATTGCAGAGGGAATATAGTGGCTTTTCTTAAAGGTTTAGTACTCTTTTTATTTTTTAGTATATCAGCTATTGCTGGGAGTGTTACTTATACTCCATTTGTTACAGCTCAAATGAATATAGTCGAGCAGATGAATGAAGACAATGCGACACAAGAGAGTATACAAGATTTACTTAAAGAACAAGATATATTATATGACAGAGCCGTTAAATCAATAATGGTCAATAAAGATAGATATATAAATAATATCAATTTATATATAAACGAAATATTTTCTCTTAGAAAAGTGATGCTTATCAATAAACGTGCAGGAAATACTTTTGCTGTATATCGTGATGAAGTTGCTCTTAAAATATACCTCCTTCTTCGTAGCCAAAATAAAATGTTAAAAAATATACTGCTTGCACTAGACTCTGAGAATATTGCAGAGTATGAGAGTAAAGTGAATGAAATTGTTGCAAAAAACCAACAAGAAATAGAAGGCTATTTTAAAAATGACTATAGTCATGTACTCGCACTTGAGGCAGAGAGTGCGATTTTAAAAGTAGCAAAAGAGAATGTTCGTGATCTGTTTTTATTACGGGATGTAAATGCTAACCTTATAGGGTACATATATAAGCTAAATACTACTATGTACAGGTTAAATCAGTACTCTAAGTACCATCTGATATCTATTGTTGTGTATGTGAACTCATTAGCTCTTGTAGAGGTGGTTGATCCTTTACTTCAAAGTTATGGTTTAAGTGTTGTTAAATTACTATCAATGTTACTACTCATTCTAATAATTTTCTTTATTAGAAAGGTCGTTTATGTTTCACTAGAAAGTTATATCTTAAAGATAGACTTATTAAGTGAATACTCTGCAGAGATATCTGAGAAAATCAAAGGTTCTATAGAATCTCTAATCATTATCATCAATATAAACATGCTTATCTATGTGTATAATGATTTTAGTTCAGTAGAGCTTGTCTCTCGTCTTTTTAATATGATATATGGGTTTTATTTTACTCTTTTGATTTATAAGGTAGTTAACACGGTTGCTAAAGTAAAACTTAGTAGTGTAGCAGGTGCTAAATCAAACATCAAAAATGATTTAGTAAATGTAGGAATTAAAATAGTTAATTTTGTTATTTTAATTATCGGGCTTCTGATTATGCTCTTTTTTGCAGGGGTAAACCTTACTGCTGTACTTTCTGGTCTTGGTATCGGTGGTTTTGCAGTCGCGTTTGCAGCTAAAGACACTATCTCGAATTTCTTTGGAACACTTTCTATCCTTTTCTCGGATGTATTTTCACAAGGCGACTGGATAGAGATAGATGGGCATCAA
>JALSMC010000315.1 GCA_026987995.1 Sulfurimonas sp.
AAGATTTTTTATAGCCTCTTTAAAAGCTTCAAAACGCAGAGGTATAACCCCCGATCCATAAAGAAGAGGGACTTTTTCAAAAAGCATATGAATGGCTAGTTGATTTGTGATAGCTCCTGATAGTGCAAAAAGACCTGTAAAGAGTAGGGCTGTATGAAACTCTAAAATGAGAAAAGATAAACCGATGAGGGTAAGTGCTATAAGGTTGGTGAGTAAACTTTTATTTAAATTCATGGTGCAATTATATCAAGTATATACTAACTTGGTGTAAAATTTCAAATGATAAACTTTTTACAATACTTTATAAACAACTCGCGCCTAAACTATGCTCTCTTGGCTTTTTTACTTTTTATGGGTGTAAATGCCTACATTAACATTCCAAAAGAGATGTTTCCTGTTGTAGAACTTGATAAGATAAGTATTCGTGGTGCTTACGGCGGGGCTAGTGCGGCAAATATGGACAAGATGGCTGTTCGTGACATTGAAGATGCTATGAGTAACATTAGCGGGATAGACAAAACAGAAGCGACTATAGCCCCTGGTGCATTTACTATCATCCTGACTCTTAGTGAGAGTGCAAACAAGATAAACATCTTAAACAATGTCAAAGATGCCATAAGCCTCTCCAAGCAGTACTTACCCTCTGATATGCTAGAACCAACTGCAACTCTAATAGATAAAAACAAACCTCTTATCCGTGTAGCCATCTCTTCAAAAACACTCTCTCAAGGACAACTCACAGAGATAGCCCAAGATGTGAAAAGTAAACTCTCCAAGATAAAACATATCGCAGAAGTGGCTATAAGAGGGGACTCAAAAGAAGAAGTCTCCATAAAAGTAAACTCTGAAGTCATTTTGGCTTATGGACTCAAACCCTCAAGTGTAGTAAACGCCATCAGAAATCTCTCTTATATATTTCCCATCGGCAAGATAGAAGAGAAGGGGAGTTTCGCGTTTATATCTACTGTAAATGGTAAAACAGATGCTAAAGATTGGGAAGAGAGTATCTTAAACATAGATGATAAGTATGTGCGTTTAGGAGACTTGGCTGAGGTAGAGATACTCTATCCTCAAACTTCGACACTTGCTACTTTTAACAACAACGACACACTGACTTTGGTTATCTCTAAGGGGGAAGAGGGTGATGCTCTTAAACTTTCTAAAATAGTAATAGCAGAAGTTGAAAAACTCAAAAAAAGTTATAAAGATGTCATATTTAACCCTTATAAAGATAGTTCTGTTCCTATAAAAAAACGGCTTGATACTGTCATTTCTAACCTTATGTTTGGGCTTGTTCTTGTTTTTTTATCTATGTATATTCTTATAAATCTTCGTATCGCGTTTATCGTGGCATTAGGGATTCCATTTTCTTTTATTATTGGGCTTTTGTTTATCTATTATCTTGGGTATTCCATCAACATTGTCTCTCTTTTAGGAGCTCTTATTGTCATCGGGATTGTGGTGGATGATGCCATTGTAGTGAGTGAGAATATACAGAGGCATATAGATGAGGGTATGGATACTAAAGAAGCTTCTATAGTCGGAGTCAAAGAGATGATGTTGCCTGTTTCTCTTGCAACAATTACCACAGCTGCTGCATTTTTACCGATGTTTTTGATGCATGGGGAGATAGCACTATTCTTGATTCTTGTGCCTATTGTCGTGGTACTCATACTTCTAGGTTCACTTGTTGAGAGTTTTTTGTTTTTACCTTTACATGCACGAGAACTACTTAAAAAAAGTAACAACCTTGTCGACTGGACAGGGGCTCAAAACTTGTATGAAAAAGTACTTTCATTTAACATACACTACAAAAAAACTTTTCTACTTACATTTTTAGTTTTAGTACCACTTTTGACTGTTGTCACAGCAAAATCTATGAAGTTTCAGTTCTTTCCTAACTTCGATGGAAACAATCTTTATGTTTCTGCAAAAATAGATATAAACACACCCATTGAAGATACTTTTGCACTAAGTAAAAAAATAGAAGCGGAAATAATGAAACATGGTGAAGAGTTCTCTTTAAAGTCCATCTCTGCGACAACGGGTTACAGACGAAGTCTCTCAGGTGAAACTGAGTTTAACAACAATGTTTTTTACATCACACTAGAGCTTTACGACAGAAAAGATACAAACTTTATATCTGAGTATATTAACCCCGTACTTAACTTTAGTTTTGATTTTCATGACCCTGACAAACGCCGTGATAAAAAGACATATGAACTTTCACCACGGCTTCAAGAGATAATAGAGCCATTTCGTAAGAAGTACTCAATGCTAGAACTCGGTGTTACAGCAGATAAACCGGGGCTTATAAGAAGTGATATTCAGGTAAACCTCTCGGGAAGTGAAGATGTTATACTAGAGAGGAGTATAAAAGAGTTAGAGTCAGCCTTAGCGAACATAAAAGGGGTGGAAAACTTTAGCGATAACATCAAATATGGAAAGATGGAGTACAAGATAAAGATAAACTCTTATGGTGAAAGTTTAGGGCTGAGTGAAGCTTCTATCTCTAAGGTTCTCAGCGACTTTTTTTTAGAAAAACGCCAGTCTACGACTTTTAATAACCGTGGTGTTATGGAAATAAAAACACTTGATGTAAACAAGGACAAAAAAGCGACACTTTTTAACTTCAACATCAGCCTTAATGATGGTCGTTATGTAAAGCTCACAGATGTAGCAAACATCATAACTGTAAGAGATTATGAGAGTATAAACAAGCTCAATGGGGCTATAGTAAAAACTGTTTTTGCCAACTTAGATAAAAGAATGATAACACCCGAGGAAGTCCTCGAACAACTCCAACCTATACTTGAAAAAATAGCAGACATGGGCATAGATGTAAATTTACTAGGAGAAAAAGAGAAATCAAAACAACTAAAGTCAGATATGAAATCATCACTCATTTTAGCGATGTTCCTTATCTTCATCACATTACTTTTCATCTTCTCCAAAGTGAAGTATGTTCTGATGGTTATGAGTGTCATACCTTTCTCAGTTTTAGGAGCACTTCTAGGACATAAACTATTAGGAATCCCTCTCACAATGCCCTCAGTCATAGGTATACTAGGACTCGCAGGTGTTGTCATAAATGATGGAATCATCATGTTAGACTTTTTACATGGAACTCGAAACAGCCAAGAGTTCTTCACCCGTGCAAAACATAGACTTCGCCCCATTCTCATTACAAGTATCACAACTTTCTTAGGACTTTTTACTCTTATCTTTTATGCTACAGGACAGGCGGTTATACTCCAGCCTATTGCGATTTCTATCGGGTTTGGTTTGATTTGGGGAACTGTTCTTAACTTGCTTTATCTACCAACACTTTATGCTATGGTTAATAAGATTAAGCCTATTAGAGGATAATGGAACGAATATATGATATAATCATACCAAATATGGAATGATTAATTGGATTAATCGTCTCATTTGATAGATACTTAAAGGGGATATGATGAAAAGATGGATATGGGAGCAAGAAGATTATCCTAATTTCACCTATGATTTGAGTAAACTTGAAAGCTTACTAGAAAAAATATCTTTAGAACAGGGTTACTTGATAGGTATGAGTAATCTTATGAGTAAAGACAATGTTACTCAAGGTCAGTACGAAGCTCTTGTTAGTGAAGCTATAAGTACATCTGCTATAGAAGGGGAGATGTTAAACCGTGATAGTGTTAAAGCTTCTATAAAAAGAAAACTTGGACTTGAAGATAGTGACTATAAGAAAATAGATGTGTCAACTGATTATCTCATAGAAATACTTATCGATGCAAATACAAACTATGAAAAAGATTTAGACCTAGAGAGACTCTTTTGTTGGCATAATGCACTTTTCCCAAAAGGGTATAGTGGATTTAGTAAGATAAATGTAGCACAACTTAGAGGTGAAGAGACTATGGAAGTTGTCTCAGGAAGACCTGGTAACGAAAAAGTGTACTACGAGGCTCCTCCAAGAGATGTCCTAGAAAAAGAAATAGATGATTTTTTAAAATGGTTTAACAGTACTCCAAAAGGTCTTATAAAAGCAGCAGTAGCGCATTTGTGGTTTGTCATCATCCACCCTTTTGATGATGGAAATGGTAGGATAACTAGAGCGATAACCGACCTAGTCCTCTCTAAAATAGAAAAATCAACAATTTCAAAACTATACTCTATGTCAAATGCCATTAACAATGACAGAAAAGGCTACTATAAAGCACTTGAAAGTACAACTGGTTATCTGAGAAAGAGTGATAAACATTTAGATGTGACTGTTTGGTGTGAGTGGTTTTTACAAACACTTTACACCGCACTTGTAGATACTAAAAATAGCTTAGGGCATATAGTCGAAAAAACAAAATTTTGGGATAAGTATAAAGATAAAAATCTTAATGCTAGACAAGTCAAGGTTTTAAATAAGATTTTAGATGTTGGTGTAGAAAACTTTTTAGGTGACTTAAGCAAAAAGAAATATATAATAATCGCAAATACTACATCAAGCACGGCTTCAAGAGACTTAAATGAACTTTTAGAACTTGACTGTATTGAGCAGATAGCAGGAACTCAGGGTCGAAATATTAGATATAAAGTGATGATCTAACTACTTACTTTGAATTAAACTAATATGCCATACTTCTCTCTAACAACTTCAACAGTGACTTAAAAATATTAGACATAACAGTAGTATACTGGTGGCAAAAAAGTTGAAAGTATTTTTAGTGATATAGAGCATAACTTGAGCAAGTAAACTTGAGTTATGGTATGATTTTCTTATGCAAAATAATTCAATAGACCTACTCTCTAATTTTAGTCAATCCTTTGAAGATGAGTTTTATAAATATGCTAAAAGTCGTACTTATTCAAAGGGTGCTACACCATTTTACGGAGAAGATTTACTCAAATACTTCTACATTGTTATGCAAGGTCGCATTAAATCTTACCAATTTAATATTCAAAATGAGAAAGAACAAACTCTATTTGTTTACAAACGCGGAGATATGTTTGATGTCATATCGCTTTTAGATGAGAAACCCCATGATGTTATGTATGAGGTACTAGAAGAGCTAACACTTTTAGAGTTACCTATTGAGAGAGTTCGATACTGGCTAGACAATGACATGACATTTAACAAAAAGTTTTTTCCTTATCTTGCAGCACAGATGCGTCATACTGAAGACTTAGCAGCAGAACTTACCATATACGATACAAAAGATAGACTTATAAATCTTCTTGTAGATAATGTAAACCCTGAAAAACATTTTCGTTATAACCTTTTAAATGGACTATCTAACACTGAGATAGCAAAACTTCTAGGAACTGTACGTCATGTAGTAGAGAGAACCCTCAAAGAACTCAAATCTGATGGACTAATAGAAAAAAGCCGTAAAAGTATCATCATTAAAAACTTTCAAAAACTTTTAGAAAAAACCTCCCAAATGTTACTTAAGTAGCACCATTTGCAAACTTAGCAAAACATACTAACGATACTTTTACTATTGAAGTTGATTTACCAGGTGTTAAAAAAGAAGATATAGAATTAAAAGTTGAAGATGATTATCTTACTGTGACAGCAGTGCGTAAGTATAAAAATGAGATAAAAGAGGGAGATTACTATCTCCGTGAGTCTAATTTTGGTGTAATCTCAAGAAGTTTTGTACTCGGTGATAACATAAACCGTGATAAGATTGGAGCAAAATTTGAGAATGGTAGACTCTATCTTACTTTAGAAAAAGAGGAGTCTAAAAAGACGAAAAGCATAAGCATAAGTTAAAAACCTAAGTGCTTGTGCTTTTGATGTATTTTGTAGAGAACATCAAAAGTACACCTAAAAAAACTATAAATGCAGTGAGATAGAGTGTTGTGTTAAAGTTTCCAAACGCGGCGATGAGGGCTACACTATAAAGAGGTGCTGCTACTTGACCTATACCGTAGGCTGCTGTCATAGAACCCATAAGTATAACTGGGT
>JALSMC010000316.1 GCA_026987995.1 Sulfurimonas sp.
TTGAGTGTGAATGAGGTTAATAATATTGCTCAAGAGTTAGCATCGCTTAATAAGTCAATAGATGCAGCAGAATCTGGTGATGTGTATACAGCGAGTGACTTAAGAGATAGAAGGAATGTTCTTGAGAGAGATTTAGCAAGACTTATTGGGGCAGAAGTAAATCAGGGACAGCTTGAATCCAATATTCAAATAGATAGCAGTTCAAACATTAGGACCGGAAGTTATACAGTAAGTATTAATGGTTTTAATATTGTTGATGGTGGTACATATCATCCAATAAAAATAACAAATGATAATATTAATGGCTTTAACGAACTCTCTTACGAACGCCAAGATGGGGTACTGATTCCCATGGAGGAGACTATAACAGGGGGGAAGGTAGGTGCTATATTAGATTTGCGAGGTGGTACTATTGATCCAGTGAGTGGAGCTCCAGTTAATGGAACGATTCAAAATACTATTTCACAACTAGATGCCTTTGCTAAAGGTCTCATCGAGTCTACAAATAATCTTTATGCAGCAACATCAACAACAAAAATGGATTCAAATCCTCAAACCATAGATCCTGCAAGCTCTTTAGTGAGTTCAGACTTAAATATTAATGAGGGTTCTTTCGATTTGGTTATATATGATATTGATGGAAATGAAGTCTCACGTAGAAGTGTTGCTATTGACACTGCTACATCAATGAGTGGTCTGGTGGATTCTAATTCTATTGAAGGACAGATACTTTCAAATAAGGACGATAATGGCGATGGAAATGCAAATAATGATATTGATGATTTTTTAGTTTTTAACTACCAGCAATCTGCAGATGGAGTAACAAGACTTGCAATTTCAATGGATCCGCTTTCTGAATCTCAAGGATATACTTTTTCACTAGAAGATAATTTAACTACCACAGATTATAGCTCTGGTACTAATTTTGCAGGAGCATTAGGAATGGGGCGTTATTTTGAGGGTGATAGTGCATCCAACATAGGACTCAATACCGAATTTGTAAATAATCCATCTCAAATTACTGCAGGTTCTTCTGGAACAGCAGGAGATAATGGGGTGGCACTAAGTATGATACAGCAGCAGTTTGAATCCTATGATTTTGAAGTTGGCTCACAACTGTATAACACTACGATCAATGGAATGTTTGATATTACAGCTACAGATGTAGGTATTGCAACAAATATAGCTATAAGTAAAAATGAAACAACTACCACTCAGTTTAATGCAGTAGAACTAGAGTACTTTTCTACTTCAAAAGTAAATATTGATGAAGAGTTGACAAACCTCATAAAGTACCAGACATCATATGGTGCAGCAGCAAAACTTATCACAACGGTGGATCAAATGATGCAGACACTTTTGGGCATAAAACAGTAAAATATATGCCTATATACAGCTTAGCCATTTTTTCTTTTGTGTTTTTCTTTTCGTTTTTTGGTGGCTTCTTTTACTCAAATGATGCTTACACACTACATAGCCAGGCAATTCTCTTGGCACCTTCATTAGATTATTATTTAGGAACAGATAGACTTGGTCGTGATATTTTAGCTCGTTTGATAGAAGGTGGAAAAGTCTCTTTAATTATTGGTGTTGGTAGTGCATTTATAGCCTCTTTTTTAGGTCTTATCTTAGGCTCAATTGCTGGATACTTTAGAGGAGGGGTTGATAAAGCTTTTATAATCACAGTAGACCTTTTTTTAACCTTTCCCACTTTCTTTTTACTTTTAGCTTTAGTAAGTTATGTCAATGCTTCTGCATGGGTGCTTATAATTATCATATCAATTACTGGTTGGATGACTACAGCTAGACTTATCCGCTCAGAGAGTTTTAAAATAACTTCACAGCCATTTATAAAGATACTCAACATTGCTAAAGTTAAAAAAAGTAAGATACTTTTTAAGTACTATGCTCCTATTTTAGCTCCTATCTATTTTGTTAGTTTTACTTTTGGGGTAGGTGGTGCTATACTTGCAGAATCAGGTTTGAGCTTTTTAGGACTTGGTATAGTTGCACCACAAATGAGCTGGGGTACAATACTAAGTGGTGGAAAAGATGTGGTTGAGATAGCTTGGTGGGTAAGTTTTTTCCCAGGTCTTATGATATTTCTCATAACATTTAGTCTTATAAATATCTCTAACTACCTTCAGCAGTTAACAAACAAAAAACAGATACAAAACTAAGGAAAAATTATGCAAGAAAATAAAGTGGGTTACTTCTTTATCGTTATGGCAAGTGTTGTCATCGTTTTAGCAGGACTTAAAAGTGCATCAAGTATTTTAGTTCCTTTTTTACTCTCTTTGTTTATCGCGATAATTCTTTCCCCGTCCTATAACTATATAAAATCCAAAAGAGTGCCAGAAGGTTTAGCACTCTTAGTTGTTATGGGTATGTTTGTAGTTGTTTTAGCTCTCGTTGGAAAGCTTGTAGGAAATTCTGTGGCGGACTTTAGTGCCAACATAGATGTATATGCAGATAAACTCTCTTCAAATTATGATGACCTATCACAATATGCACACAATATAGGCTTACCTTTATTACAAGATGATTTTACAGATGTTTTTAACTCGAAAAGAATTATGACCTTTGGAACAACAGTCCTTCAAGGTATGGGTTCAATGTTTACCAATGGATTTGTTATTATATTAACCGTTGTTTTTATGCTTTTAGAATCTGGACACTTTGTAGATAAGATTGACTTTGCAGATGGTAAAAAAGATACAATTGTTCAAATAAAAGAGGTGTCTTCAAAAATAAAACAATATATGGTGCTAAAAACATTAATCTCACTTTTAACAGGTTTTATTATTTGGTTGGCTTTGGTACTTATTGGAACTGACTATGCTTTTCTTTGGGCAGTATTAGCATTTCTTTTTAATTTCATTCCAAATATAGGTTCTATAATTGCAGCGGTTCCTGCCGTATTAATTACTCTTGTACAATTGGGAAGTATGAGTGCAGGTATTGTTAGTTTAGTGTATCTCGGTGTTAATATTATTATAGGTTCTTTTGTTGAACCTAAGGTGATGGGCAAGGGACTAGGACTTTCTACACTTATAGTGTTTTTATCTTTACTCTTTTGGGGTTGGTTACTTGGTATGGTAGGAATGTTACTCTCCATCCCTCTTACTATTATGGCTAAGATAGTGTTTGACACCCATGAAAATACAAGATGGATAGCTACTCTACTGGGAAGTTCAGAAAATTTAGAAACAAAAAAAGCTACTTTTTAGAGTCAAGCTTAGTATGATATAATTAGACTACTAAAGAATTAAGGAATATTTTTTGATTGTAATGATAGATAACTACGATAGTTTTACATATAATATAGTGCAGTATTGTAGAGAACTTGGTGCTGACTTAAAAATAATAAGAAACGATGAGATGACTGTAGATGAAATTGAAGCACTTTCACCTGAAAAAATTATAATTTCACCTGGACCAGCTTCTCCTGATGAAGCCGGTGTAACACTAAAAGCTATAAAATATTTTGCAGATAAATTACCTATTTTAGGTATATGTTTAGGTCATCAAAGTATAGCTCAAGTCTTTGGTGGGAATGTTGTTCGTGCAACAAATATGATGCATGGAAAAACATCAACTATGAAGCAGATATCAAATTGTGAAATTTTTAAAGATTTACCACAAGAGTTTATTGCTACACGTTATCACTCCCTAATTGTTGAGAAAGACTCTCTCCCTGATACACTTGAAGCAACGGTAATGAGTACAGATGATGAAGAAATTATGGCATTAAAAGTTAAAGACAAAGATATATATGGAGTGCAGTTCCATCCTGAGTCTATAATGAGTGAATATGGACATGAAATAATAGGAAATTTTTTAAAGTTATGATGTCTCGATATATCTTCTTCTTGATTTTAGGAGCAGATGCAATCATCCTGTTTTTACAGGCATCACACATCTCAATATCATACGAAGAAGCCTCCTTACTGTACGGAGATTTTTCAGTTTTATCATTTTTAACAAAACTTTCTTTAAATATTTTTGGTCATAACGACTTTGCTCTGCGTTTTGTAATGATAGTTTTTCATCTTTTAAGTGCTGTTTTGATGTATGAAATTTCTAAACGCTATATCACCCTAGAGCGAAACAGACTCTGGTTACTCTTGGTCTTTATCCTCTTACCCGGTGTTGTAAGTGCTGCTATAGTAATTAACTCTGCGGGAATGATAATTTTTGGGCTGCTATTATTTGTATACCTAAGTGAAAAAGTCTCACAACGATATTTAAATCTTTTACTTTTTCTTTATGCATTGACTGATATAGGTTTTGTGTATCTCTTTTTAGGTTTAGCCGTATACTACAGCATGCAAAAGCAGAAGTATAATTTTCTTTATGTCTTAGTGCTCTATTTTCTAACAAGTTATTTATATGGTTTTGAAGTTACAGGTTTACCACAAGGACATTTTTTAGATACCATCGGTGTATATGGAGCTATATTTACCCCTATTATTTTTATTTACCTTTTTTATGCTCTTTATAGAAGGTATTTAAGTTCTAAAACTGATATGCTTTGGTATCTTTCATCAACAGTTCTTATACTATCTCTTATACTTTCATTTAGACAAAGAATGCCTTTAGAACATTTCGCTCCCTATCTTATTATCGCATTACCTTTAGCTGCACAGTCCTTTATCAGTTCTTATCGTGTTCGACTAAAGATGTACAGAAAAACATATAAATTAGCATTTGTACTTTCATTTATATTCTTGATTACAAATACATTACTTGTTTTTTTTAACAAAGAACTTTATAGATTTATTCAAAACCCTAAGAAACACTTTGCATATGAGATGCATGTGGCAAAAGAGTTGTCTGTTGTTCTAAAGAAAAAAGGCATTCTATGTCTGAGTACAGATGGGAAAATGCAAAAGCGATTAGAGTACTATGGTGTTACTAAATGTCAGTATATTTTACTTGATGAAACAAGTCCTAATGTCAAAAAAGAGAGTAGTGTTACTATTAGTTACGGAAATAGTATTTTATACACTGCAAATGTTACAAATCTAAACAAGAAGTAAGCCTCTTTTAAACTTAGTATAAAGAGAACCTATTAATTTAATAACTTTACGCTAAAATACCGTACAAATATTAAAATAGGGAATTTCACATGGCTCAAAAAGCGATACGCGAATATGATGCTAAGTCAATCTTAGCAAAACATTGGGATAAATACTTTCCAGACTTTACTTATGCATATGAGACTGTAATGGTTCAAAATGGATCAGAACTTAAAGAAGCTGCAAAAACTGCATCTTGGATTAAAGATAAAAAATTAGTTGCAAAGCCGGATATGTTATTTGGTAAACGTGGTATGAATGATTTAGTTCTTTTTAGAGATAAGAAGCCAGGTGATGTTACATTAGTTAAAGCTGCTTCTTGGATAGATGAAGAATCTACTGGAGATCAGAGTGTTTATTTTTCATTTGATGGTGACAAACCAACTGGTGAGCCATCTGTGGATAAATTAACTAACTTTATTGTTGAGCCATTTACTCCTCATGAACAATCTGAAGAGTATTATGTTTCTGCTACATGTGTAGGTGACAATGATGTTATCTATATGTCAGCAGAAGGTGGTATCGCGATTGAAGAAAACTGGGATGCAAAAGTTGTAGAAGTAGCATTCCCAATTACAGCGACTGAAGAAGAGATAGCTAAAGAAATTCGTGCAAATGTACCTAAAGATGTAGCTGACAAAGATAAGAAAACTTTTGCTGAATTTTGTATTGGTTTTTTCAAAGCATATCGTGAATTAAACTTTGCTTACCTTGAAATCAATCCTTTCGTAATGCAAGGAAACAAAATCGAGCTTTTAGATATGGTTGCTAAACTAGATGATACTGCTGGATTTATGATGGTAGAAGAGTGGGGCGATGTTGAGTATCCTACTGCATT
>JALSMC010000317.1 GCA_026987995.1 Sulfurimonas sp.
TAAATACTTCTTCTAAAATCTCTTGTTTTGTAAGGTTATTAAGTGAGAAGTACTCGTTTGAGATATCCCAACAAGTATGAGGGATAACAGGCTCCATTATAGAAGCTAATATCCAATAACCCTCACTCCATACATCTGCATTTGATTGTACATTAAGCGCATTCATCGCTTCCATAACACCCGCTATCATCGTGTTAAATGTATAACGTTCAGCAAAAACTTCTTCACTGCGTTTAAGTGCTTCATAGACTTTTTTACGAGCAAGTTTTTCTTCCTTTTTTAAAGAAGCATGGTCTATCTTTGGTTTTGTGTTTGTCGCTACGATATTACTTGCACGGTCAAAGAAACGTTTTATAAACTTATGTGAACCCTCAACTGCACTATCATTCCACTCTAATTCTTGCGTTGGTGGTGCTGCAAAAAGTATAAAAAGACGTGCTGTATCTGCACCATACTTCTCGATGATGGCATCAGGGTCAACTGTGTTACCCTTGGACTTGGACATTTTTGTCCCATCTTTAAGCACCATGCCTTGTGTTAAGAGTTTATCAAAAGGCTCATCAAAGTCTAAGTAACCTAAATCACGAAAAACCTTTGTAAAAAACCTTGCATATAAAAGGTGAAGTATTGCATGCTCAATTCCACCAACATAATGATCAACACCCATCCAGTACTTAATCTCTTCTTTTGTAAACGCTGCTTTTTCTAAAGTTGCTGGTGATGCACAAAAACGTAGGAAGTACCATGAAGACTGAACAAAAGTATCCATAGTATCTGTCTCACGAATCGCATCTTTTCCACATTTACTACATTTACAATGCTTCCAAGTTGGATGATTTTCTAACGGGCTTCCTTCACCGTTGATTTCAACATCATCAGGAAGTGCAATAGGAAGGTTTGCTTTCTTCTCCATAACAAGACCACAATCCTCACAATGAATAAATGGAATAGGAGCACCCCAATAACGCTGACGACTCACACCCCAATCTTTGAGTTTATAGTTAGTTGTCTTTGCACCAATTTTTTTCTCTTCAAACATCTTAATGATGTTATATTGACTCTTTTTAGAGTTTAAACCATCAAATTCAGCTGAGTTAAAAAGAACTCCAGCATCTGTAAATGCTTTTTCACTGACATCAGACTCAGCATCTTTTGCTTTGATGACTGCGTTTATAGGTAAATCGTACTTCTTTGCAAAGTCATAGTCTCTATCATCATGAGCAGGAACAGCCATAACAGCACCAGACCCGTAGTCCATAAGCACAAAGTTTGCTATCCATACGGGAACAACTTTGCCCGTAAGAGGATGAATTACATTGAGACCAAGAGGCAGTCCAGCTTTCTCTTTTTGTCTATCGATAGATGAAGTGTTTTTCATAGCCTCTATTTGCTTAATCGTGTCCACTTCTAAAAGATTATTCTCTATCATGTAAGTAACAATTTTATGCTCAGGAGCTAAAGCAGTGTATGAAACACCATAAATAGTATCTGGACGAGTTGTAAAAACATCAAATGACTTGAACTTATTATCTAAAACAGATAATGAAGCATCGTCAAAAAGAAGGTCAAACGCGAGTCCATTTGACTTTCCTATCCAGTTCTCTTGCATAGTGAGAACCTGTTTAGGCCAACCACCTTCAAGCTTTTTAAGGTCATCAAGAAGTTCATCAGAGTACTGCGTTATCTTAAAATAGTACTGGTTCATATCTTTTTTTACTATGGGAGTATCACAACGCCAGCAACAGCCATCTACAACTTGTTCGTTTGCTAAAACAGTTTGATCATTAGGGCACCAGTTAAGCATCCCTTTTTCACGGTAAAGGAGACCTTTTTCATACATATCGATAATGAAAGATTGCTCAAACTTTGTGTAAAGCTCATCACTTGTAGCCATCTCGCGTTTACGAGAAAATGAAAAACCAAGAGCATAAAACTCATTTTTCATATAGTCAATGTTGTCGTAAGTCCAGCCTTTTGGGTGGCTTCCATTTTTGATAGCCGCATTTTCAGCAGGCATACCAAAACTATCAAAACCGATAGGGTGCAAAACATTTTTGCCTTGTTGTCTGTGGTAGCGAGCAAGTGCATCACTTATGGAGTAGTTACGAACATGCCCCATATGTAAACGCCCACTTGGAAATGGGAACATACTAAGGATGTATTTCTTATCTAATGTAAAATCTTCACTCGGCTCAAAACTATCGTTTTCTTTCCAGTAGTTTTGCCATTTTTTTTCTATGTTTGATGCGATGTATTCCAATGTAATAAGTCCTATAATATATTAATTCATACGAATTCTTAATAGCTAAATACTACTAAGAACTCTAATGATTTAATACTCTTCTTTTTGTTTTGAACTCTCTATATAAACGAGTCCCATAGAAAAGATATTTGCGATTAAAGCACCAATTGCAAGAGCAATCGCCCAGTTATCATCACCTACGATAACTAAGAATATAAACGCAGGTATAAGGTGTAAGTCTGCTACTAAAGAAGATGCAAAAAGTTCTGCAGAGAGAAGATTTCTAACACCAATCTTTAAAATCGTACTGATAAGATTTACACTTGCTGCAATAAATAAAGATGTAGCCGTATTCTCATATAAAAACCCTGCTATTGATGTTAAACTCATTAATGAGAAGAACACATATATTACTTTTCCCCAATCCATTTTAATCTCCTTTAATTTTACTTACTTTTTTATAACTAAACTATTCCACCATCAAATTGATCGCGCATTTTTTGTTTTTCTACTTCGCGTTTAGCTTTTGCTGCTAATTTCACATGGTAATTTTTCACATCAAAGCCGAACCATAATAGTATAGGACTTGCTACAAAAACGGAAGAGTATGTTCCCACTACAACACCGACTAAAAGTGTAAACGCGAATGGATGGATGATCTCTCCACCAAACATAAAGAGTGTAAACACAACAAAGAAAGTTGTGAGTGAAGTAAGTGTTGTACGTGCAAGTGTTCTAGTCACTGACTCGTTAATTATATCACCTAGTTCACTGTTTCTTCCCTTTGTCACACCCTCACGAATACGGTCAAAAACGATAATAGTATCATTAAGAGAATATCCTAAAATCGTAAGTAATCCTGCAAGAACATCAAGGTTTACATCAATTGAAAAAAGTGCAACCATACCTAATGCAATACTCACATCGTGAATAAGTGCTACGATTGAAGCGACAGCAAAACGCCACTCAAATCTAAATGCAACATATACTAAGATACCAAATACTGCCAAAAGCAAAGACATTATACCTTTTTCTTTTAGCTCGGCACCAACAGTTGGTCCAACTATATCAACACGGCGTATAGTGAAATTACCCGTGCCTTTAAGTGCTTCTCTTGTTACATCTCCAACATCAGTAGTGACATTTCCTGAACTTGTTTTCATACGAATAACAACTTCATCAGGAGAGCCAAATTCACTTATACTTGCACTTGCAAAGAGTTCATTCCCTTTGAGAGCTTTTCGCATCTCATTTATAGGTGCTGTAGTTTCATACTTCACTTGAACAACTGTTCCACCTGCAAAATCTACACCGTAGTTAAGACCTTTAGTTACTAAAACAGCATATGAAGCAAGGACTACTACTACTGAAAGTATCATCGCTAGCTTTGACTTACCCATAAAATTAAAGGTTCTTGTATATCTAAAAAATTCCATCTACTTACCCCTTAATCCCAAACCAAAGTTTGTTATTTTTACTTTTAGCTATTTTTGATTCTAACATCTGATACACACCATGCGTTCCAAGTATCGCAGTAAGCATAGAAGCCAGTATTCCGATACTCATAGTAATAGCAAAACCTTTTATAGCACCTGTTCCATAAGCATAAAGGACAACAGAAGCGATAAGAGTTGTGATGTTCGCATCGAGTATAGCTCGCATCGCGTTTGCATACCCTTCTTCTATGGCTTTATGCATAGACTTACCCTCGTAGATAAGCTCACGAATACGCTCAGAGATGATAACATTTGCATCAACAGCCATACCAACCGTAAGTACAATTCCCGCCATACCTGGAAGTGTCAAAGTTGCTCCAAAAAGGCTCATAACAGCTAAAAGTATAAACAAGTTAGCAATTAGTGCGATGTTAGCAATAACACCCGCTAAGCGGTAGTAAACCATCATAAAGAGGATAACTAAAACAAAACCACCAATAAGTGCGATTAAAGAAGCTTTGATGCTATCAGCACCAAGACTTGGTCCGACTGAGCGTTTTTCCATCATATATATAGGAGCAAGTAAAGCCCCTGAACGAAGAGCAATAGCTAAATCTTTTGCTTCCATTACCGTGTAGCTTCCGCTTATTTGTCCTGAACCACCACCGATACGCTCGTTAATGTTTGGAGCAGAGTAAACTTTTCCATCAAGAACAACCGCTAAACGCTTCCCAACACTACGACCAGTAAAGTCACCAAATATCTCAGCACCTTCTGCATTTAGTTTGAAGTTAATAAGGGGACGATTATTTTGATCAAATCCCATACTTGCATCAGTAAGCATTCCACCATCTAAAATAGGAATCTCACGAACAAGATACTTTATCTCAGGATTTTTTGCATCAGCTAAAATAACATCACCATACTCAGCTGCATCAGAAGCACTCATGTTGTAAACGCGAGCATTTCTATCTTCATCTACTGCCATTAGTTCAAGTTTAGCCGCACGAGAGATTAACTCCCTAGCACGTTGTTCTTCTTCTTGTGTTTTAATTCCTGCGAGTTGTACAAGGATTTTTTCATCACCTTGACGGGCTACTACAGGTTCAGAGAGTCCAAACTGATCAAGACGGTTTCTTATCGTCTCGATGGCCTGACTTACAGCCTCTTTCTCTGTTTTGATAATCTCTTCCTCTGTTAAAGAAAGCGAAATATTCGTACCATTCTTAAGAACTTCTACACCTTCTATGTCTTTAAAAAAGTCATCAAATTTAGAGAGCTCATCTTCATCTAAAACTTCAAATGTAATCTCATTTTCATCAAATTTCAAACCATCAATTAAGATGTCATTTCTATCTGAAAAATGTTTAATACTAGCAGTGATAGACTTAATACGGCTTTTTGTAGCCTCCTCAGTTTTTACACCAAGAAGCATATGCAGTCCACCTTGAAGATCAAGACCAAGTGTTATCTTCTTTCCACTCTCACTTTGAGTCAGAGAAGGAATAGAAAAAACTATACCAAAAATTATCGCTAATGCGAAAACGACTATGCGATAATTAAGCTTCATCCTCGAACTTCTTTGCTACTGCATCTTTAGTTATTTTTACTACTGTATCATCATTAAGTTTTACACTTACAAAATTCTCTTCAACTTTGTGTACAACTACTATAAAACCACCATTTGTGATGACTTTATCACCTTTTTTAAGTGCTTCAAGCATAGCTTTTTTTGCTTTTGCTTCATTTTGTTGTGGGCGAATAATTACGAAGTACATAACTGCAATTAAAAATACGAAAGGTAAGAGTTGAGAGATTATATCCATGTGAGTGGTTCCTTGTGTTTACTAAAATTGTAGCGATTATACAAAACTTATACTAAAGGGCTCTTAAATTGAGTACAATTTCATTATGAACAATATAATCAAAGCTATTTTTTTAGGTCTTCTCACTGCACTTTTTTTTAGTGCTTTCATTTATCTAGAATATTTTGAACTAACAAACAAACTCCTTAACACTCTTTTAGCCATTATTTCTTTAGCCCTTTTTCTCACCATACCTAAAAAAAGTATCCTCGTCGCAGGGTTTAGCATCGGTATACTTTGGTTTTACTGGATTGGATATAGTTTTGAGTATCAGGGAGTGGGTTATATGACACCCATTATCACTGTAGCTTTTGGTTTTATTTATCTACTCTTTTTTCTTCCACTTTA
>JALSMC010000318.1 GCA_026987995.1 Sulfurimonas sp.
CCCCATCATCGCCAATATGACGACTATTAAACTGTGATATAAAATAATTTTCTAAATTCAATTAAACTTCTTTAAGCATATATTAACAACTCTCAATATAGAATGTAGGCAATTATAACATTTTTAGGAAAAATATACATGAAACACTCGATTAAAAAAATATTTCTCAACTTAAATACTTACCTCTTTTTTGTACTTTTTGTCTCTTTTATTGCAATGATGCTCACATTAGAGCAACAGCTATCATTTGAAAAAGTAAATAATTTGAACAAACAAAAAAAGATTATTGCCTCTTTAACAAGACTAAAAAAAGATGATATTGAACTTGCACTTATCCAATTTAATGGAAAAAGTATGCAACTACTCCAGCAGATTGATAAATTAAGAAGTATTTACAAGTATGACTACTCTGATAGATATATCTTCTCAAATGAGTTTGAATACCTTGGGGATTTAACTAAACTCTCTAAACTAACAACTTCATTTAACAATGCCGCTCATAATTTTTATGTAGATGATAAAGATGAAGAGACTCGAAACATAGCCCAAAAAGAGCTTGCAACTGCATTTGCAAACATTACAAACCATATAAACAATATCCTTCTTAAAAATATAGAATATAGTCAAAGAAAATTTAACATTATTAAAATCGCTACAATCGTTATATTTGTTTTAATACTACTTGCAACAATTTGGTATAGAAAGAAACTTTTCTCAATCTATAAAGATATTGAGTTTTTATATCAGGTTGATAAACATAAGGTTGACCATACTATTTATACAGTTGAAGCAGATGCTATCTCAATGCGCATGAATAGAAAAACATCTACAACAGATAACCCAACTATGCTCGATCCAGTTACAGGTATAAATAACAACAAGGGATTGATTAATTCATACTCAAATAAAAAAGGTTTAAAGGATAGTAACTTCACAGCTGTAGCAATAATAGAAATAGATAATTTTTCTAAAAGCAAACGTGCCTTCTCCCAAGAAATGACACAAAATATTCTAAAAAAGATTGCCTATACTATCTCTTTGCATGAACAGGCTATTGATGTTATTGCGAGAACTGACTACAACCAGTTTACACTTATCTTATCGCGTGTAAGTAAAGAACAAGCATTTAAAGATGTTGAACTTATTCGTCAAAGTATTGAAGAGCTTAAGTTCAACATTGCAGATAAAGGTCCAGTTGTTATTACTGTAAGTGGTGGTTTTATCATCAAACCTAATAATACAAACCTTGATGAAGCATCTCGTCAAGCAAGAGAAATACTACAGTATGCAAAAACAACAGGGACAAACAGAATTTTACAGACAAGAGATATGGCTGAGAGAGATATGTAATTTACGTGTCTCAAATAGTAACAGTCTTCAAGTAAACCCTACTTACACCCCCATTTAACCTTTCATATAATTTTTTGCGATATAATCAAGCTTATAATTAGTTCTAATTTTAAGGAAATTTAATGAGTATTCCTATTTATACTTACGATGCTATTGTTGTTGGTGCGGGCCTTGCAGGTTGTGCAGCAGCAAGAGAGTTACAACAGGCAGGTAAAAAAGTTGCTGTTATTACGAAGCTACACCCACTAAGAAGTCATTCTGGTGCGGCACAAGGCGGGATTAATGCAGCGTTTAGTGATGAAGATAGTGTTGAGCTTCACGAGTTTGATACAGTAAAAGGTTCTGACTACTTAGCAGACCAAGATGCTGTTGAATTTATGTGCTCAAACGCACCAGAGACAATCCGTTGGGTTGAGAAAATGGGTGCTGCATTTAGTAGAACTCCAGATGGTAAAATCGCTCAACGTCCTTTTGGTGGACAGTCTTCTCCTCGTGCTTGTTATGCAAAAGACAGAACAGGTCTTACACTTCTTCAAACTATCTATGAGCAAGCAGCTCGTATAGGTGTTAAGTTTTGGGATGAGTGGTATGCCGCTGACATCATTTATAAAGATGGAAAAGTATCAGGTGTTGTCGCATTTAATATTCGTGATATGCAGATGGCAATCTTTAATGCTAAGTCTGTAATGTTTGCAACGGGTGGATATGCTCGTACATATAAAATCAACTCAAATGCACATGCTAACACAGGTGACGGTCTTAGTATCGTTGCTCGTCATGGTCTTCCTCTTGAAGATATGGAGTTTGTACAATTTCACCCATCAGGTCTTTCTGGAAATGGTGTTCTCATCTCTGAAGCCGCTCGTGGTGAAGGTGGACGCCTACTTAACTCTGAAGGTGAGCGTTTCATGGAGAAATATGCTCCAAATGCGATGGAACTAGCATCTCGTGATGTTGTAGCTCGTGCTATCCTTAATGAGATTCGTGAAGGTCGTGGTGTTGGTCCAAGAAAAGATGCAGTTTACATTGATGTAACACACTTAGGAAAAGAACTCATTATGGAAAGACTTCCTGAGTTACGTGAACTTGCTATCACTTTCTTAGGTCTTGACATGATTAAAGAGCCTATTCTTATCTCGGCTACTGCTCACTACTCTATGGGTGGTATTCCGGTAAATATCGCTGGTAATGTTCGCAAAAATAATGATGAACTAGTAGAAGGTTTTTATGCTGCTGGTGAGTGTTCTTGTGTATCTGTTCATGGTGCAAACCGTCTTGGTGCAAACTCAGTTCTTGAAGCACTTCTTTTTGGTCGTTATGTTGGTAAAACAATGGCTGCTGAAATTGATGGTATTGAACTTCGTGTTGCCACTGAGGAAGATGCTGCAACTGCTGTAGCAGAACTTCATCAGGTACTTTCAAACAATGGTTCAGAAAAAATTCCTGTTCTTAGAGAAGAGCTACAACAAAGCATGACTGCAAATGCAGGTGCTTTTAGAAGCAAAGAGACACTTGAAATCGTAATCGCTAAAGTAAAAGAACTTCGTGAGCGTTATAAAAATGTTCGTATTCAAGACAAGTCAAATGTATTTAATACAGAACTTCAAGAGGCACTTGAGTTTGGACATATGCTAGACTATGCGATGTTCATCGTAGAATCAGCAGTAGCTAGAAATGAGAGTCGTGGTGCTCACTTTAGAGAAGACTTTGACACTCGTAATGATGATGACTTTTTAAAACACACTATGGCATATATGGATAAAGATGGTAACATCAAACTAGACTATATGGATGTTGTTTTAGGCAAACATGAGCTTAGAGCTAGAACTTACTAAAAGAGGAAGAGAAACTTATGAGTACAAATGCAATAACTACACAAAAAGTAAACTTTAAAGTATTTCGTTTTAATGCTGATAAAGACTACCTTCCATACTATGAAGATTATTCTATGGATGTTACTTCTGAAGAGGTTGTCCTAGACATCCTTAACAGAATCAAATGGGATCACGATGGTAGCTTTTCATACAGAAGATCATGTCGTCACGGTATCTGTGGAACATGTGCTATCAAGGTAAATGGTCGCTCAACTCTTGCTTGTAAAGAGTCAATGACTGAGATGATTAAAGTTTTTGGAAATGAACTTACTATCGAGCCATTAAGCAAAAAACGTGCTGTTAAAGATATGATTATCGATAAAGCGGATTTTTGGGAAAAGCATGAGCAAGTAACTCCTTTCCTTGATGCTGAGATTGATGAAACGCCAACATCTGAGAACTTAGTAACTCCGGCTGAGGCAAATGCACTTGATGAAGCGGACTTATGTATTCAGTGTGGTGCTTGTCACTATGCTTGTCCTGTTGTTGAACTTAGTGATGACTTTATGGGTCCAGCTGCATTTGCAGCGGCTTATCGATTTGAAGCTGATGTTCGTGATGGTAATGAGTCAAGACTTACAGATGTGAACCAAATGGGTTCAGGTGTTTGGGACTGTGTAAAATGTTTTGAGTGTGCTGAGGCATGTCCAAAAGAGATTAATCCGATTGAAAAAATTGGTAAACTACACAATATGCTTTTCCAATCAGGTCAAGCAGACTCAAATGTTGCAACACGCCATGCAGTTGGATTTGAGAAATCAATCAAACGTGTTGGTGTTCTTGATGAGGGTGGCTTAGTTCTTTACTCTGAGTTAGCTGGAATCGTAAAACACATGCCAGTTGCAATTAAGATGTTTAGCAAAGGTAAAATTGTTCCACCATGGGGCATTACAAAATCAGATAACCTTGATGAGATTCAAAAACTTGTAAAATCTTCATCAACTGCAAAGTTCTAGGAGTAGATAATGGGAAAATTAAAATACGCACTTTTTACAGGATGTACTGCTAAACAAAGTACTCCTGAGCAAATGATGTCTACAATGGCAGTTGCAGATAAACTTGGAATCGAACTAGTAGAACTTACAGAAGCTTCATGTTGTGGAGCTTCTCACTTACAAGACTACGATGACTTTTTATCTCTAGTTTTAAACGCTAGAAATATCGCTTATGCAGAGAAACATGGTCTAACTATGGTTACTATCTGTAATACTTGTCAACTGAACACTGCTATGACTAAACATCGTTTAGATAACAATGCAGACCTCAAGGCAAGAGTAAATGAAAAGCTAGAGGAAGTTGGTTTAGTGTATGCAGGTACATCGAAAATCACTCACTTCTTATATGCCATCATTGATGACTTTGGTCTTGATAAGATAAAAGAGATGGTTGTTACACCACTTTCTCAGTTTAATATCGCACCTTTTTATGGTTGTCACAATATCCGTCCTTCAGAGCTTCAAAATGAGACTCATGATACTCCGGAAAACCCTTACAACCCTACTTCACTTGATGATTTAATCATCGCTTGTGGTGGTAACACTGTTGACTATGATGAGAAGAATAAATGTTGTGGTTTCCATGCAGAGCTTCAAGCACCAAAAGTTGCGGCTGCTTTAACTGGAAATGCTATTGCTGGAGCTATGGATGGTAATGCTGACTGGATGGTAACGCCATGTCCACTTTGTCACCTTAAACTAGACACACAAACGCACCATGCATCTGTAGCTATAGGACGTGAAGTTTCACTTCCTGTTCTTCACATGCAACAGATGATAGGTCTTGCACTTGGTTGTCCTCCTGAAACATTAGGTATGAAACACCATGTCACTAAGGTTGACTTCGTATAGTCGACTCTCCCCTTCCCGCTTTTGCGGGAAACCTTCAATCTTTATACTTTACACTATCTCAACAATGGAAATAATATGTCAGACTCAATAGAAATAATCTCGTGGAATGTCAATGGTATACGTGCTGTGCACACAAAAGAAGCCCTTAAATGGATAGATGAGAGAGATACTGACATCTTATGTCTCCAAGAGATAAAAGCTCTTCCTGAGCAGATTCCTGAAGGACTCTTTGATAAAGAGTATGAAGAGTTAATTGTAAACTCAGCAGAGAAAAAAGGCTATAGTGGAACCGCTACTTTTTCAATGCTAAAGAGTGACTATAACTCTACTGACAATCACATAGATACTATGAATGAGGGTCGTATAGTTGAGACTCACTATGATGACATCGTTCTCTTTAATATCTACTTCCCAAATGGTCAAAAAAATCAAGAGAGACTAGACTACAAAATGAAGTTTTATGATGACCTACTGACTCACTGTGAAAAACTTAGAGAAGAGGGAAAAAGTATAGTTATCTGTGGAGATGTAAATACAGCTCATAAAGAACAAGACCTGAAAAATCCAAAAGCAAACTCTAAAACATCTGGTTTTTTACCAATAGAACGTGAATGGATAGATAAACTACTCGATCATGGTTATGTAGATACATTTAGATATGTAAATGGTGACGAAGCTGACAGATACAGTTGGTGGAGCTACCGTTCAAGTGCAAGACTTAAAAATGTAGGCTGGAGAATAGACTACTTCTTCATCAGTGAAGACCTCTGTGAGTCTTTAGAA
>JALSMC010000319.1 GCA_026987995.1 Sulfurimonas sp.
GGGTAAGATTTATATGATTAGTTCTGCTGTTACAGGTGGGTACACGGTACTAGCTTTAATCATGGCACTTAACTCTGCAATAGCAGGTTACTACTACATCAAACTTATCGTTTTTATGTTTATGAAGGATCCTATTGAGTCAAATGTAGATAATAACGGACAACTATATGTGGCAAACGCGACAACAGCACTAAAAACAATTATTGGTTTTGCTATTATAGGAACTATATTTGCTTTTGTAGCATTAGATTCATTACTTGAATTTGTGACTGCTTTTGTATATAACAGTGGTTATTAAATCCTAATCCTAAACTCAAGGAGCAGAGCATTTGCTTAAAATTATACTCTTAGCTCTCCTTTGTGTTCATACTTTTGCACTAGATATCTCTATGGATAGTGCAAAAGACAACTTTTCCCCATACTCAATTCTCAAAATAACTGATAGTAAAAAATTCATTTGTCAAAAAATTAAAGATGACTTCATGATTACTACAGAAGTTATTTGTGCATTTTCAAAAAAACCATCAAGTAAGATAAAAACTTTACAAAATGAATTTTTTAGAGTGCATACTTTTATTCAAAAAGATACTTTTTTCATAAGTATAAAACCAATTTACAAGCTAAAACTAATCGCAGATATTTTTGACCTCAGTAGTGAAGATAGTGTTTATAGTGCAGATGTTACTCTTAGCAATAGATGGAGTATTATCGGATATAAAGATAAGTTACCATTAATACAAAATAAAAAAAGACCTGACATTAGTCTAAATCTACCATTTTTTATGGACAATGATAAACTGCCTTATGTTGGTAGTTTAGATATAAAAGGTAATCCTGTTCATATACAAAAAGTAGGGGATGTAAAAGATTACCTCAAAGTGAAGCGTTACTATAAAGAGAAAAAGTATGAACTCTGTATGAGTGTTGTAGACGATATTTTAAAAGAGTATCCAAACACCCTCTTTAAAGCGGAGCTTATTTACTATAAAATAAAATTATTTCAAAAACTTAAAGATTATGACAATGTGATAAGCAATGCTAAAGTGTATCTAAGAGAATATTCTGCAAATGAAAATATTCCTGAGGTTTTATCATACACAGCAGAGGCATATGCTCAAATAGGTATGAGTACAGATGCAGATTATTTTTTTGATAGACTATTTAGCGAACATGAAAATACAGTGTTTACTGAATGGGGATATATTTATAAAGGAGATATGCTCGCTGTTAGTGGAGGTATGAAACCGGCTTTAAGCTTTTATAAAAAAGCACTGTATCGAACTAAAGATTTAGATGTAGCCGCAACAGCAGCATTTAGAATAGCGAAACTAAAACAAGAGACATCTTTAAAAGATTCAGCAAAGTATATAGATAAAATAATAGATGCAAAACCTTCTTACTTCCAAGAAAAAGAACGTGAATCTAAAATAATGATGAATAATTTTGCAGACGAAGAGTATTATGAAACTGCATCTAAAATTGCAGGGGCTCTTTTAGAGACAATAGATTATACATATGATGAATATGAAGTGCTTCTGAGTCAAAAAGCACTCTGGCTTGCAAAAACTAAACATAAACAAGAAGCTCTTATCGCGATAAACAGATATATTAAAGCTTTTCCTGATGGGGAGTTTATAAACGCTGTGGATATTGCCAAGGATGAACTCTTTTTTGAAGTTGTTGATACAAATACAACGCATAGACTAGCTCAATATGATAAGTTGATGGACACATATGCAAATGACACTATCGGTAATCGTGCTATTTATGAAAAAGCTAAACTGTTACTCAAAGAAAAGATGTTCTCAGATGCACTAAAGATGCAGGATTTACTCTTAAACCTTGATAATGAAAAGTATAAAGATATTCCTGAGATAATTCAAAATGCTGCTATTGGTGTGATGAAAAACTCTTTAGAAGCCAAAGAGTGTAACAGAGTTCTTGTGATGTCAAATGAGTATAACATTACACTTTCAAATGAGTGGGATGATGGTATTTATGAGTGTGCAATGCATGGTGGAGATTATGTTTTAGCTAAAAGTATAGCACTTAAAAATTTTAAAAGTGAAAATCTAAACCATCGAAAGAAATGGCTTTTTAGATATGTAAAAGTAGACTTCTCAACTGGAAACTATAGTGATGTTGTCGGGGCAAGTAAAGACTTGATAGCTCTTATAGAAGATGATAAAAACTCAGACTATAATGAAGTATATAGATATCTTTTTGATACGTATGATAGATTAGAGAAAAAAGATGAAATGATAAAAACCATGGTCAAAATAGAAGAACTGTTTGGTCTTGATTATAAAGATATTGAGCGATATGTATCTGTAATGAGCATAGGAACAGCACGTAAAGATGATAACATTGTTATAAAGTACGGTGTTAAGGTTATGAATATTCAAAAGAGTTCTGACTCAAATGCCCAAAGTCCTTATGTGGAGTTTACACTCTACCAAGCATATATCAACAGAGAAGACTATAACAAAGCTTTAGCGGTTATAGAGTCTTTAGATAGTGTTGACTTGAGTAAGGGCGATAGATCTCGTCAGCAGTACTTAAAAGGAACAGTGTTAAACAAACTTTGGAGAGATGAAGAGGCAGAGTCCGCATTTACAAAGGCTATAGAAGCCGAGCCTGATTCTCCATGGGCTAAGCTTGCTACAAGTGCTAAAAGTATTTAAAAGCTTTTAAAGTCCTAAGCAATCACTTATAGAGTAAAGACCAGCTTCTTGAGTAGCTAACCAATTACCAGCACGGATAGCACCCTTAGAGAATGTACTTCTCGAAGTTGCAGTGTGGTTTAGTTCTAAAAACTCACCATCATTATAAAAACCAACTGTGTGGCGACCAACGATATCCCCACCGCGAATAGCCATAACAGCTATTTCATCTTTTGTTCGCTCACCGATGTTACCATCACGACCACTTACCCTCACTTTATCTAACTCAAGACCACGACCACGAGCTGCATGCTCACCAAGAGTCAAAGCAGTACCACTAGGAGCATCTTTTTTGTGTTTGTGATGATGTTCTACTATTTCTATGTCAAAGCCTTCTAGGGCACTTGAAGCTTGAAGGACGAGCTTATTTAGAAGTGCAACTCCCAGACTCATATTTGTTGCATAGAGTATTGGCATATTGAGGCTTGCCTCTTTGAGAAGGTTAAGTTGATGGGTATTTAATCCAGTTGTTCCTATAACCAATGGTTTAGGTGTAATCATTACAGCTTCAAGGAGTGCCTCACAAGCTTCAGGAAGTGAAAAGTCAATAACAATATCACAAGCATTTAAAAATATTTTTATATCTGTACTTATTAAAACAGAGGGATCTACTGAAAAATTTAAACTGTTTCGTACATAAACACTACTTAAACTCATATCAGGAGTATCTAAAAGATTTTCAATTAATAGTTTCCCAACACGACCATTTGCTCCAAATATTCCAACTTTTATCATAATTGACCTTTATTACTTTTTTAAAATGATAACATATTAAACTCACTTTTTCTAAAA
>JALSMC010000320.1 GCA_026987995.1 Sulfurimonas sp.
TCACTGATGACAATAGCAAAACCAATCCCACTAAAATGAATACCCATAGCTTTTGTTTTGTTCTCTAGGTTTAACTTTAGCATAACAAGTGATGCTCCAACTAGAAGTATCATAGCCGAGCCAAAGCCTGCAAACATGCGAGAGATAATCCATAAAAGTTCATTTTGTGTTGTGCCTAAAATGAGTGAAGTTAGTATACTCAGAACTATACCCACACGAAAATAAAAGACCTTTTTTTGTATGTTTTTAAGAGAGATAGAAAAGAGTGCACCACTGAGGTAGCCAACAAAGTTAAGTGAGGCTAAAACACCTGCTTGTGTAACTGATAGATAATCTTCTAGCATAGAGGGTAAGAGTGAAGTAAACGCAAAACGAGCCACCCCAACACCAATGATGATGGCTAAAATACCTGCTAAAAGTATGCTCGCATTTGAGTTTTTATCTGATAAAGAGAAGATAGAGTACACCCCAGAGTAAAAATATTATAAAGCCTAAAACACAAAAAACGATGATAAGTCTTACTGTGAAATAGTAGAGAAATTTTACAAAAGACGGAATTTTCATAGTGTTTGAGTTACTTTTTATAAGGGTAGACTTTCATTTTAAGTCTCTTTGTCGCATACTCCATACCACCTAAAATATTGGTGACCTTATAGTTTAACTCTTTTGACATCCAAGGGGCTATCATAGATGTTCTACTACCTGTATGGCAGATGATAGCAAAGGGTTTTGTTGTGTCAACTTTTGCATTTAACTCTTTTAAAAAAACATTAATGTTGTATTTTCCATCTTTATTCCAAAACTCTATGGGAATTGCACCTTTTAAAAGTCCTTCTTCCCTCCATTCACCCACGGTTCTTACATCCACGATAGGCAAATCAGAGTTAAGCATTTCTTGTGTTATATAGGCATTTTTAAGTTCTGCAAAAAGTGAAGCAGATAATAGTAATAGTAATAAAACGATTTTTTTCAATTTGTTCTCCAAACTCTTTTATATTCTTGTATAATTATAACCATAATATCTAAGGGCATCTCTACAAACCCTGATATTTCTCAACAATATAGCAAATATGCTAATACAAGGCAAAATTAGGCAGGAGCTACTAGTAGCTTCAAGTAATTTTAACGAAGTAGTAGTATGTTTGCTATATTGCCCTACGGGAGCAAAAAAGAGAGGTAATCTTACACAAAATTTTTCATCACCTTAGCTATGGCTATGGCTCAAAAAAAGTTTTGCACAATATCACCTCTCTTTTTTACTTTGAGAAGTATCAGGGTTTGTAGAGATGCCCTACATAGGAATACAATGGCAGCATCTGCAAAAGCGATAAACAATGCGAATAGACTCAGATACATTCGAGCATTAGAACGTTTTCATAAGGGTATGATTTCATTTTTAATGAACACACCTGAACTTACTCATAAAAGTCTCAATAAAAAGATAGATAACTCTGTCAAACTTCTCAAACGAATTGATGAGATAGACCTTTATAAGGGTGAGCTAAAAGACCTGCAAATTCTTGTGAAAAAGATGATAGGGTATAAAGATTCTGAAGATGATATAGAGAGCATTAAAGAAGCGATTCTTTATGCTTCAAACCAACTCGATAAAAACAAAAATGCTAAACGCTACAAAAAAGACAAACATGCAAACTCTATGTTTGATGACTGGGAATAGTTAAATAAGATGGCAAGAATTCTCCTCCTTGAAGATGATGTTACATTAGGTGAAACACTCTGTGAGCTTTTAGAGTCAGAAGGTTATGAAGTAAGTTTAGTGACTCATGGTAGTCATGTCTTAGACCTAACATCAACTCAAGGTTTTGAGTTGATGCTTTTTGATGTTAATGTACCGGACTATAATGGTTTTGAGCTTTTACAAAGTCTTAGAGATGCAGGAGATGCCACTCCTTGTATCTTTTTAACATCTTTGAGCGACATAGCTTCACTCTCCAAAGGTTTTGGTGCTGGAGCTGATGACTATCTTAAAAAACCTTTTGATTTTGATGAGCTCGTTGTTCGTGTAAAAGCGGTGTTAAGAAAGTCTTTTCAAACTCTTGAGAATGAAGTCAAATATAAAGATTTAGTATATAAGATAGTCAGTAATGAACTTTTTAATAAGGATAAGCTAATCCTTTTAGCACCCCAAGAGCAAAAACTTCTCACACTTTTTTTTAGAAATATAGATACGACAGTAAGCAAAGAAGAATTACTTTTTGAACTTAACCGAGAGAATGAGGCAAGTGAAGGAGCATTGCGAGTCTACATCACAAAACTACGTAAAGTTGGTTTAGAGATACAGACTATAAAGGGTACAGGATATAGACTTGTTAGTCCATGAGAAAAAAGCTTTTTGGAAGTTCTTTAGTATCTACTTTGGAAGTGTAGCTTTACTTATTTTAGCGGCTGGGTATTTTTACTACGGAGAACAACAAAAGGTACAGTTAGAAAAAGAGCACTTCTCTATGATAGAGCATATACGAAAACTTAAGATGGATCAGCATGACAAGCATACAGAGGGAATAGAACATACTGTTTCACTCAAAAAAATGATAAATTTTAATATAAATAACTTTGAGGTAAAAGAGGACTACTTCATTGCATATCTACCTTATGACTGGAAGGGACGATACTATCTTGTAAAAAAATCGAAAAAACTTTTTCATGAACATCTGTTAAACATTAAAATAAAAATAATTGCACTACAACTATCTTTACTTTTTCTCTTCGCATTTATAAGTTATCATCTCTCTATGAGAGCTTTAGTCCCCATGCAAGAAGCGATAGTAAAACTGGATAGTTTTTCAAAAGATTTGATTCATGATCTTAATACTCCTGTTACTTCTATACTCTTAAATACAAAAATTTTAGAAAGAACTCTTAGTGAAGATTCTAAAGCACTTCAAAGAATAAAGCGGAGTGCACAAGAGATAGGAGAGTTACATATGAGCTTAACAACACTACTAGAAGAAGATACTTTTGTTATGCAAAATGAGAATATTTTTGAGATTGTTGATGAGCTTGTTAATACCCAAAAAAGTATCTGTGGTGACATACGATTTATCGTTGAGAGCAGTCACTTAGAAGCTAAAGTAAATAAAAATGCTTTTAAACAAATCCTGAGTAATGTAATTTCAAATGCTTGTAAATATAATAAGAAAAAAGGAAGTGTAAAAATATATGCCAAAAATAGAACACTTTATATACAAGACACAGGCATTGGTATCTCTAATCCCGAAAATATTTTCCAGAGAAACTATAAAGAGCAAAAAAGTGGTCATGGAATAGGACTGGATATCGCCAAACGATTATGTGACTCGATGGATATAGATATCTCAGCCTCTTCTACAGTTGGGGAGGGAACACTAGTAAGAGTAAAGTTTTAAAAACTATAAGTGATATCTGCAAAAACCCTATCATTGTCACTGATGGCACTTGCAAAAGGTTTATCCTCTGTTTTAGCAGGTTTAAGATAGTCAATAACACCGAAATTTGCGACTAGTGCATCTGCTACATCATACTCGAGTGAAAACCTAGCAAACCCACCATATTGCCAGTTATGTCCAAACATACTGAGTAAGGCTGTTGTATTAATTGTATCGTTAGAAAATGAGTGAGTTGCACGAATGGCAGTTTGCATTTCATTTTCCTCAGTATAGTCGGGGATAACCCCAAAAGTATATCCTGACATCTGTTTTTCGTAGTTTAGGAGATGCTTATTGGCTACTTCAAGTGATAAAACTGTATCTTTAATTCCCATATAGTCAAGACCGACAAGGGTGTCAAGACGATTTTTTTCATCTTTTGTAGAGTTATACTTGAGTCCATTTATGTAGGCGAGTTCTGTTTTAAAGAGCCAAGAACCTTTGACTATGTTAAACGCAGACCCTAACATTTGGATTTTTGAAACAACTCTTTGACCATTCACAGGAGTTCCTTCTAAATGCCATCTTGAGTCAAGAACATCAGCCCCATAAAAAGAGATGTCCCATCCTGAAAAGACACCGTTGAGTGCAAAAGCATATTGAGTATCATCAATCGTACTTGTGGGTTGTGCTAAAGGTATAAAAGGATTAGGAGCACCTGGAAAAACTACATCTGCTGGAAAGTACTCTCCAAAAGGTGCCGCTTCAAGAAAAATTCTACTCTCAAAAATAGCCATAGCAGAGAGGTTCCATGAGCCTAAATAGTAGTCTACTTTAAGCATAGAAGTACTTAAACGCAGGTCTTCTATGTCTGTCATACCTGGGAGTCTGTTGTCAAGTGGGTTGATAACATCGGTTATACGAATACTATCGGACTTTCCCCATACAACTATCTGTCTTCCAAGTTTGAGGTCAATGTCTTTAGTAATACGACCTTGGATGTAAGTGTCATCAAAACGCAGCTGTGTTTGGTAGGCATCTAGTGTAGCTTGGTTATATGCTTTGTCGTGGAGGTCATAGACAGCGTCATAAAAACCATCTCCACTTATGCGAACTTTCCAGTCACTATTTATCTTATAATCAAGTTGCAAAAAGAGAGCAGTTTGAGCTTGGTTGAATCCACTATACTCAACACCATCGACAATATGCTCTCTATATCCATAAGCACTTTTAAACGCGAGGTTTCCATTAAAAGAGAAATTTGATGGTGTTTGTTCTATCTTTACAACTTCACTTTGAACTATCTCATCTTCGCCAAAACCATCTAAGTCTGCATCTTCTTGACTCTCTTCTTGCATCTCAAAACCATCAAGTGCATCAAAACCATCTAAGTCATCTGCGTTTAAAGAGCTAAAAGCTAAAACTGAGAGAAGTGTAAACGATACAAGAGTCTTCATACTAAATACCGCGTTCTAGTGTTCTTGTTGTGAAAAGTGACTCATCTAAATCTTGATTGTATTGAGTGTCAGAGAACTTAAAAATAGACTTATGAAGTGTTTTTTTGCCTTTCTTTGTCACCATTTGTATCTCTTTTGCTGTCCAAATACCATCGATTAGTTCTAAATCTTTTACTATCATATATTTTAGTTTTTTTCCTGCTTTGATGTAGTTTAGTGCTTGGATAACTACAAAGTTATCTTGTCTTACAAACATGATACTTTTCGTGTATCCAGTTTCGTTTACAGTCTTTTCACTTTTAGGAGTTACAAGTAGTTGCCAAACTTTATGACCCTGTGCTTTTGTTTCTTTCATTATCTTGTAGTTATAATCTTCTACATTTCTACTTGTCATATCGGAGTATGTAAAATCACTTCCCATAAAAGAAGAACTCTTGTCACTCGAAGCGATGCGTTTTACTTTTTGAAGAGCTGGAAGATAAAGCCACTGGTCATCATCAAGGTTTGAGTCATCATAGTCATAAGTTAAAAATGCAGTGTCTTTTACATCAGCTGGTGTTAAAAAGAAAAGTAGTTTGAGTGTGTCCTCACCCTTTTTCTTCGTGTATGTTTTAAGATCACGAACTCTTTTTTTTCCACTTTTATCTATAAGGATCATTTTCATATTTGCGGTGATGTTATCACCCTCATCTCTATCGCTTACTTTTTGTGCTATCTCTTGTGCCGTTATTGCAAAGAGAGATGTGAGTGTTAGTATGCTTATAAGTAGTGTTTTAAGTAACATAATATTTCCTTTATTTTTTATCTTTTGTGATGAGTGTTAAGAGGGCAGGCCCTAAGATGATGTTTGAAATTAGTGCTATAACAATAGCACCACCGGCAAGGATTCCAAAGTTTACAAGGTTAGAAAGACTTGCAAACATATAAACAAAAAATCCAAGGCTAAGTACGATAGAAGTCGCAACAAGTGCTCGACCTGTCCCAAGCATTGTCATCTCAACTGCT
>JALSMC010000321.1 GCA_026987995.1 Sulfurimonas sp.
ATGATCCTGCATTTTACCTTGCACATCCTCTGAAAATACTGGCTGTTTGGGAGGGTGGACTCGCTTCTCATGGTGGAGGTCTTGGGGCTATTATAGCTCTTTACTTTGGTGCTAAAAAGTATAAAATGAATTTTCTTTGGCTCATAGATAGACTCATAGTTCCTACTGCTCTTTTTGGCTTTTTAGTACGTATGGGTAACTTTATGAACTCCGAGATAGTGGGTATAAAAACAGATGTTTCATGGGCAGTTGTCTTTACAAAAGTAGATATGTTTCCCAGGCATCCCGCACAACTTTATGAAGCATTTTCTTATCTCGCTATTTTTATACTCTTATTTTCTATATATAAATTCTCAAAAGCAAAAGTGCAACCAGGACTTCTTTTTGGAATCTTTTTAACACTTGTGTTTTCTGCACGGTTTTTAGTGGAGTTTGTAAAAGTAAAACAGGCTGATTATGATACAAGTTTTCTTTTGATGAGCACAGGTCAAGCTCTTAGTATTCCATTTCTACTTGTAGGCATTGGTTTTATTTTTTGGAGTTTGAAAAAAGTCTAAGAGCTTTAACGATGGTGTCTGTGCTTTTTTTTGTCTAAATGAACTGATTTTCTCCAAAAATGATTTACTGCCCAGTATGCACTAATAGACCCAACAACAGAGTAAAAGAATGTTCCCAAATAAAGAGGAACGAAAATATCATCCAAGTTTTCTTTAAACCACTCTAAAGTCATATGCACTTCACTAACCTCACTCCCTAAGAAAAAAGACCCTGTCAGATACTCCATATAGTACATAGGAGGCATAGTAAAAGGGTTACTAAGCCAACACATAGCAAGAGCTATGGGTACATTAAAACGAAACACAGGCATAAACGCGAGAACTAGAGCCATCTGCATAGGCATAGGAATAAACGCTATAAATATCCCAATAAAAACCCCTCGACTAATCATTTTTCGATTTGCTTGAAGAAATTCTGGAGGTACTTTAGACTTTTTTATAAAAGCTTTAAGTTTTTGGCTTTTTGTAGTATTTTTAAGGGCTTTTCGTATCATAATTATAATTCTTGATGTGGTTTTTTAGAATTATAGCTCTTTTTTCTCTAAAGTTGCTTGAGGTTTGTCAAAGTAATACCCTTGGGATTTATTTACTCCAAGTTTAATGAGCTTGTCATTTATTGCTTTAGTCTCAACAAACTCACCAATTGTTTCTATGTTCATCTCTTTTGCAAAGGCAACGATAACTGATGTTATAAGTTCTGAACGCTTATTTGTAGTGATCTCTTTGATGATGCTACCATCTATCTTTATATAGTCCGCTTGCAGACGCATGAGGTGCTCGAAGTTAGAGTAACCAGTTCCAAAGTCATCGATGGAGATACGACAACCATGTTTTTTTACCATAATTATGAAATTCTCAACAGCATCAAAATCATCTATATTTTCACTCTCAACTATTTCAAAAATAACTCGCTGTGAAATATCATATTTGAGTAAAGTTACTATAATATACTTGTTTATTTCTTCATCTAAAATATCATCAATTGTGATGTTAATTGAAAAATCATAGTCATTATCTTTAAAAGCTTCAAATGCCTTATGTATTACTATTTTAGTGAGTTGTTTATAGAGTTTTGCTTTTTTTGCAATTTCAAGAAAGAAAAACGGTGTAATTATATTTCCCTGCTTATCTATTAGTCGAATAAGGGTTTCATATTTTTTATGCTCTGAATCATTGTTGTCAATAATTTGTTGATAAAACATTGTAATCCTATCATCAGCGATAGCATCTTTTATCTCTTTAATCCACTTGATATTATTTTCATATTCATCACTTAATGAGAGGCTGTTTGTGTATACTTTGACAGATATAGCCTCTTTTCTCGCAGCAATTATTGCCATATTTGCAGTAGTGATTAGTTGCGCATTTTCCTCAAAAGAGATACCTATAGTAATGTTTAAAGAAATTTCTTGTTCGTCAATATATATATCGGTCTGTGAGCATGCATTAAAAAGAAGTTTTGCATAGTTAGTTGCTTGTGTGAGTGTGTTTTGTGCAGAGATAAGGATAAACTCATCCCCACTTAAACGGTAAAATTGCATCTCTTTATTTCTTGAAAAATTATCATATATAAAAGTACTAAATTCTAGTAGTACTTTATCCCCAAAACTTTCACCATAGAGGTTGTTTATATGACTGAAATTATCTATATTTATTAAAATAGCTGAGAGTTTTACATCAGTTTTGATGTCTCTTGTAAGAGCATTTCTATTTTTAAGACCAGTGCGAGTATCAAGATACAGAAGGTCTGTTAATTCATCTTGATGCTCAATTAGTTTAGTGATATCATGACGGATAGCTATAAACTCTACTATTTCATTGTCTGTATTTAAGATAGGAGAGATAGTTGTGTCAACCCAATAAGAAGTCCCATCTTTTCTAGTGTTTTGAAGTGTACCATGCCATGTCTTTTTACTAAGAATTTTTTGCCATAGTTCATCAAAAAGTTCGCTTGGTGTACTTGTGTTTCTTACAACATTATGGTTTTTCCCAATAATTTCATCAGCACCATAACCTGTGATATTGTAAAAATTATCATTGGCGAAAGTAATAGTACCATCTATATCAGTTTTAGTCACTATAAGGTTATTGTCTATATTTGTCTTGTAGCTTTTGAGATATGAGACATTGTTGTCTAACTCTTTTATATTATTTAGAAGTGCATCATGTTTTATTTGAAGCTGTGTGTCAGCATTTTTATCTTTTTCACTTATAAAGTAACGAATAAGGAAATAAACACCAGATAATGCGATGCTTATGTTGAGGATAAAAAAGATTTTAACGGTTGCATCGGATAAGTGAAAACTCATAGTTTTTATCAACCAAGGGTCTAAAAGAGTAGATAAAATAATAAGAGCAACAAAGGAGTAAAGCCAGTAGAGTGATTTTGAGCCTTTATCATGCATAAGTGCGATAACAGGTGCGACAAATGCCCAAATAAAGATATAACTACTCTGAACAAAACCGCCTAATGACCACATAAGAAGAAAAGGAAGTATTAGGATAAGTAACATTTGTGACTTTTGCATAAAAGCCATGTTTTTTGTTTTATTGAAATGCAGCATCGTAAGTACCGATGCTAGAGCATAAAACATTGGTATGGAAGAAGAAAAGTATTGACCTAATACAAAATAGATTAAAGACCAAGCAAGTCCTATAGGAGCTATGAGCAAAGGAACCATGTTGATGGAGATTTTTTTAAGTCGTAATGTTTCACTATCTGTCGGGCTAATCCCAATATGTAAAAGTTTAGAGGGAAGGTTGTGGAGTATATTCAAAATTGTTAAAGTGCCTAGAAATTATTTTGTCGAATTATATCACAAAAGTATCACAAAAATCTTATGCAATATTTTAAAGCTCTAAAACTATGGTAAAATTCCATATATAAAAGAAGATAAGAAGGTAGACAATGTCATTTGAAAAACTAGGAATTATTAAACCACTGCTCAGTGCGATTAAAGAAATGGGGTATGAAAATCCTACAACGGTACAAACACGAGCTATTCCATTAGTTTTGGCAAAGAGTGACATCTTTGCAACGGCTCAAACGGGTACAGGTAAGACTGCCGCGTTTGGTCTGCCACTGCTACAGCGTTTACGTAAACCGCTTGAGGGAAAAGGTGTCCGTGTGGTTATTCTTTCTCCTACTCGTGAACTAAGTATCCAGATTTTTGAAGACTTAGAAAAATATGCTAAAAATATGAAAATAAAAATCATGGTTTTAGTGGGTGGCAAAGATTTAGAAAAACAGAAACAAAAACTCAAAGAGGGCATCGAGATAGTAATCGCAACTCCTGGGCGTTTGATGGAACACATGGAGAGTGGATTAAGCCTTAAAGATGTTGAAGCTTTTGTTCTTGATGAAGCAGACAGAATGCTTGATATGGGTTTCACAAAAGATATACGAAAAATCCATCCACTTATGCCTAAACGCCATCAAACACTACTATTTTCCGCTACATATAGTGAAAAGGTGCGTAAACTCTCTAAGTTAGTTTTGACTAAACCCGCATTTATAGAAACTGCGAAGAAAAACACAACCGTTGATACTATCAACCAGATTGCTTATTTAGTTGATACAGCTAGAAAAGCTGCACTTTTAGCTTACATAATAGGTTCAAGAAACTATCCTCAAGTTTTAGTTTTTACAAGAACTAAAAAGAGTGCTGATGAGCTTTTCATTGAGCTTAAAAAAGATGGACTTAAATGTGGTGTGCTTCATGGCGATAAAACAAAAGCAAACCGTTTAAAAACATTAACACAGTTTAAAGAGGGTGTGTTTAGAGTCCTTGTCGCGACTGACATCGCTTCACGTGGACTAGACATCGAGCATCTTCCTTATGTTATAAACTACGAGCTTCCTTCTATTCCAGAGGATTATGTTCATCGCGTTGGAAGAACTGGTCGTGCTGGTCGAGAGGGTGAGGCAATAAGCCTTATAGATATTTATGAGAAGTATGACATAAAAGAGATAGAAAAGCTTATAGGGCAAAAGATACCTCAAGAGACAGTAGAAGGTTTTGAGCCTGATCCAACTATACGACGTAAAGATGTTGATGAAGTAAAACTAAAAGCAGAGCATAAACGTGCACCTGCTAAAAAAGAACGCCAATACAATAAAAACACATCAAGTGTGCCAACAACAAGAAAACAAGCTAAAGTTACTAAGAAAAAAAGAAAAACTACTAAACGCGATGGCTAAAGTTTATCTCACAGGTGCGGGTCCAGGTGACCTAGAACTTTTAACTGTTAAAGCACTTCGTGTTATAAAAGAAGCTGATGTTATCATTTATGATAGGCTGGCAAACGCAGAGATACTAAAAGAAGTCAAAAATGGCTGTGAGTTTTTGTATGTTGGAAAAGAAGATGGCAAACATACAATTCCTCAAGATGAGATAAACGAGTTCATATATGAAGCTTCACTCAAATATGATGTTGTTGTTCGCCTTAAAGGTGGAGACCCCTTTGTCTTTGGTCGTGGTGGAGAAGAAGCACTATACTTACGAGAAAAAGATGTGGCCTATGAAATTATCCCCGGTATTAGCTCTTCTATAAGTGTTCCAGCTTATGCAGGTATACCTGTAACACATCGTGGTGTCTCTACTGCATTTAAAGTAGTTACGGGACATATATCTGCCGATAAAAACAGCTCAAATATTCAGTGGGATGATTTAAGAAGTGATGATACTATTGTCTTTTTGATGGGTTATAAAAATATAGATATTATTTGTGAGAAACTTTTACAACTGAATAAACCCAAAGAATATCCTGTTGCTGTAATCTCTAAAGGTACCACAAAAGAGCAAAAAGTCGTTGTGGGAACTTTAGCAAACATTGTAGATAAGTCACAAGGTTTAGTCTCACCTGTACTTATAGTTATGGGTGAAGTTGTGAACTTGAGAGAAAAATTAGAGTGGTTTAAAACACACTAATACTACCCCTTTAGATAAGTCTAAACTTTCTTAGCTATACTTCCAAAAATTAACAACAGAGAAACAAAGTGCAGACACCTAAAGGTTTTGGAAAAAACTACTTTTCATTAGTAGCGATACAAGCATATATATCTTTACAAAAGATTATTGCCGCCGTTTCTAGTGTCTGTACTCTCAGTGGAAAACCTCTTCGACTACAGATAAACTCTCCTCCTGTCTTTTAAACATTAACCAACCAATAGAGCCACTTGCAGATTACAAAAAACAACCTACAATTTAAGCTAAATTAAATTTTAAAAAAAGCCTTTCATATCCCATAAATGTTATAATTATCTAC
>JALSMC010000322.1 GCA_026987995.1 Sulfurimonas sp.
TTTGCATTTTTTATTGGGATGATTTTAACTATTGCTTGGTTATTTGTATTTACATCTTGTATAACTTTTTTTACCGTTGCTATGTTTTTAGGATAGTCTGTGAGTAGTATTGTATTACTCTCTTTCATAGTCATCAGTTTTGCTGTTTTAGAGATAAGGTAACGGATCTTTGCCGCGACTATGTCTACATTCTCACCCTTGACAGCTATAGCCTGAGTTACCATGAGTGAGCCATAAGCTCGCTTGTTTTTACCAACAACAACTACATTATGTTTTGCAGCTTCAGTTGAACGTACTACCTCATAAAGAGAGCCATTTCTCACAAGTGTAAAACCTTTAGACTCCAAAACAGAAACTAAAATACCGATAAGCTCATCATCATATACAGGTGTTGTACTTATAAAATTTACTGTGCCATTAATTTTATTGTTTATCAGTATATTTTTATGTGTAATCTTTGAGATGAGTTTGATAAAGTCATTTATTTGTAGGTCTGAGAAGTTTACATTTACTTGTTCCCTCGCTCCTAATGTAAAGACTAAAAGTGTTGTTAACAGTAGTGTTTTAATGAATTTCATAAATTAATTCCCTTTCTTGATTGTTTCGTAGAACGACTAGTGCTATAGTCTTTAAGGTATCTATCTTTTTGTATAAATTGAGTGCATCCTTAAATGACTTCAACTCTATGTTGTTTGCTTTTATGATAATATCTCCCTTCTTTAGACCTAAACTTGCCATTTTTGATCCTGCTTTGATACGGTTCACTTGAAATCCAACTATCTTACTAGATTTTTTAAGTGGTGCTATTGCAATATCTTTCCAGATTTTTGATGGGTCTTTTGAGTAAGTTTTTATGTCCTCTTTAGAAACACTTCTCTGCGTGACATCTTCCATACTGTCTGCATTACTTGCATTAGCAATCTTTGTAATTTTCCCTTTACTCGTTACTTTTGCATTATCGAGTAATAAAACATAATCTTTATGAGACTTAGTAAATATCACCTGTGTTAACTTTATCTCTTTGAGAGTATATCCTGCATATACTTCTCCAACACTCACTATCGTCGTATCTTTAGGAGTTAATTTCTTTGCTACTATTGCAAACCCGTTAAAGTGACTGCCATAGAGTCCTTTTAAAACTAAAGAGTTTATACTATATGCTCTTGTATTTGTCGCTGTGTTTGTTGGAGCTTGCAGTACTTTTGATTTTATAAGCATATTTTTAAAATCAACTCTTTGATACTCCGAGCGGTAGGACTTCTCAGCATTTAACTCCACACCTTCACTCGGTAAGTACCACCAGACGATTATGGATACTAACTTTGCTAAAAGCAAAAGTACAAGTAGGTTAGTGATAATTTTAAGAAGTTTAGTATTAGAAAGATTTTGCATAAACATACTCTCCCTCTTCAGACTTTTTAAACATTTTCATACTTTTTTTATACTTTTTAAGCATCATATTTGAAGGTAAGAGTCTTAGAGTCAAGTTTTTATCTAGTATCTCATACTCCGCGTTTAGCTCTCCAAACTCGCCATTTGCTTCTATTTTTATGACTAGGGGATTAAAAACTGTATAAGTCACATCGAGTTCTTCTATTTTTGATGGTAAGTAGGCTTCTACTAAAGAAGATAGTTTTATCTCACGAAGATGCACACTGTTATAAAAAAGCAAGAGTGATATCTCAGCTTCTTGCACAACACCACTCTCGATTTTTTTGGCACTTATTTCTAAGTTTTGGATTTCAAGAGAGAAGATACTCTCCTCTAAAATCTCCTTAGAGATAACAATGTCAAACTTTTTTATATTTTCTTCTAAAAGATAGTACAGAGAAGACTTCGGTACAAATACCATCAGAGCAAAAATAAAAAAGAGTATGTATGCTGAAAATTTTAAAAGCTTTTTTACCATTTTATCTCCATTTCTAAGCTTGCTTTTGTATCACTCAATCTTTTTATTTTTAATGTAGTAATGTTAAAAGAGGCATTGAGAATTTTACCCATCAGTCCATTTAAAACAGCAGCATCCATACTTTGTGAACTTATTTTCACAAACTTTTTATCGCGTTTTACATGTAACTTTGCAGCAACAATTGATTTTTGTCCGAGTATACGTTCTAGGCTCTTTTTAATCTTTGTTTTATCAGCATACACCGATTTTAAAGCATTTAGATCAACTGCAAGTGTTTGGCTCACAAGGAACTCACTCTTTGCCTCAGCTAACTCTTCTTTAATACCGTGGAGTTTAAAAAATAAAAACATTAAAACCACTAGAAGGAGTCCACCTAAATGTAGGGGGTTTACTTGATTCATAAACTTACCTCCACTTTTATACTCTCACCATTAAAAGATGTTTTGTATTTGAGTTTTTTTGCATTTAACTTTGAGAGGAGAGTATTCTCACTTCCCTTTTTTACACCCTTTATACTCACAAAAAGTTTTTTATTTTTATACTCAAGGAGTGTTATCTTTTGGCTTTGCTTTAGAGGCATACTTAAAAAGACTGCAATGGTTGCACGAAGTTTTGTTTGTGTTTTGTAAATTTTGGAGTACTTTTTCTGAATGGACTTGTTTTGAATCATAGTAGATTGAAGATTATACTTACTAAAAAGTTCCTCTTTGGCTTCCAAAACAGCATCACGCTTAGCACTTGCCACAAAAATCTCAACTAAAAGGATGAGTGCTAAAACTACAAGAACACCCCCTATCTTAAAAAGACTTTTATTATCAACTATATGCCCAAACTGCTGAAGTTTTATAGTATGTTTTGAGAGTGTAATGTTTGTGAGTTCTAAGTTTCTTGATTCTGTAAGCCATGCACTTGGAGCTAAAACAACAAGAGTCTCTTTTACATACATACTCTCTTTGTCTGTGATACTTACAGCATCCTCTAGGTCCATAAACTCACTCTGAGCAAAGTGTATACTTCTTATGTCTGTAGTGCTAATCCCTTTACTTAGTATCAAATCAAGAATTATTTTATCTTCATAAGCAAAAAGAATGAACTCATCTTCAGATTTGTAAGCATAGTATGAGTAGTGTCCTAAAGGCAGAGAGTCTTCAAAGATAGAAGGCAATAGTTTTTTTACTTCGCGGACAGTTGCAACTGGTAGCTTCATCTTCTTTACCCAGTACAATCTTGGGGAGAGAATAATATCGAGCTTTTCTCCTTTCTCGCAAATAACAGTTTCACTCATTTGAGGGTCTAGAAAAACAACACTAGCACTGCGTTTAAATCTCGTAAGCAAAGTTAGACCCCTTTTTCTTTTGTATATCATACTCAAAACTCATCTTTGAATATTCCCCATTTAAAGTTATTTCTAATTCTATCTGTACTATCGGTTGAAAAAAACTTGTTTTAAAACTAGTCTTTAAAATCTTTTTTTCATCATCATTTAGATTTAAATCTTTTAGCTCTGTATAGAAACCACCGTTTGCGTTTAAAACTTCAGCTCTCTCATGTGAACAGCCGAGCATAAACTCCCAAACTTCAGTTGTGGCATAGTTAAGGTCTATACTAATATTTGTATCATCTGTATAGTAAAAGAGCTGATTAAAGTCCACATTACTAAGTGCATTATCATTATACTCTTTGGCATAATACGCATTAATTATCTCTAAATGTTTAGCTGATGCAATATAATCTCGAAACAGATAAGGATGTTCATCAAATATGCTTGTATTGTAGCTATTATCTACTTTAATCCCTCTAACATTATCGAGTAAGATATCTACATATTGAGAATTTATGTTGTAATTTACTAAAAATTTTCGGAGTTGTACACTTGTAGCATTGCTAAGCATCGCAGGATTAAACTTCGCTCTTGCACTTTTTATCTTCATAAGTATTGTAACATCTCCGTACTCAAAAGGAATAAATGAAGCCTGAGATAACAAAAGAGAGAAACTTTCACTATTACTCATCGCAGCTTGTAAGTCTGATGAGTTATTTAATATATTGAGTATATCTTCAACTATTATATTTTTTTGATACAAAGACTGCTCTTGTTTGACAATCTTTGTTGCATCATTTACCTGCTTTAAACCATAGCCTATGGCAACAGTTATCACGATGACAAACATCAGTGTTATGAGTAAAGCTATAGCGCTGCGACCTCTTTGCATTAGGAGATACTCATAGAAAAGATTGGGAGGAGCATCGCAGCGACGATAAACCCGATGCTCCCACCTACAAAAAGCATCAGTGCGGGCTCTAGTAGTGTAAGCAGGAGTGAAATTTTGTCACGATTTTCTTCAAAGTAAAGCTCAGAAACATTTGTCAAAACATTTTCAAGCTGACTTGTCTCTTCCCCTAAGGCTATAGACTGAATAAACGCCGTGTCTATTTTTGTACTTGACTCATGGAGTGCTTTTGAGAGAAGTTTTCCCTCGACTACTTTTTTACTAGCACTTACAAAAAGCTCTTTTATAACACGGTTGTTTAAGATGTTTGCACTAAGGTTTATAGTCTGAACAAAGGGCACACCAGAGCGAGTGAGAAGTGATGCTATGTAAGAAAAACGTGCAAGTTCACTCTTAAGTGCTATGCTCCCAAAAAGCGGTAAAGTAAGCATCAGTTTATCAACACCATAAGCAAAAGCATACACTTTTTTCTTCAGAGTCATAAACACAACTACAATAGCAAAAATAATGGCTAAGATTAACTTGAAATTATGAGAGAAAAAATCTCCCATAGCTATAACTACTATAGTAGGTGTTGGCAGTTCTTGATCCATACTCTCAAAGATACCCGTAATCTGAGGCACAACAAAGGTAAGCATAAATGCAATCATCACAAGAGAGATAATAATCATAAAAGATGGGTAAGCAAAGGCCCCTTTTATCTCTTTGTGGATTCTATCTTGCTCTTTTAAAAAACGCGAGAGTTCAAGTAGAACCTCATCTAAGATTCCTCCACTTTCACTCACTTTTATAGACTCTTTAAAAAAGGCCGGAAGTTCCACTATGGTCTGTGCTTCTAATGCAGTGTAGAAATTTTGTCCCTCGTCAAGATGAGTACTGACAGTTGAGAGGAAGAGTTTCATTTTTTTATTGTTCGCATAATGTGACTGCACAACTTTAAGAGCTGCAACGATGCTAATACCTGAACGGATGTACATGGAAAGTTCACGTGAAAGTGATGCTAACTCTTTTGGCGGAATTTTATACTTCGTAGAAAAATCAAACTTCTCAAAAAAGGCGGGGCTATCTTCTTCAAGCGACTGATACATAACACCAATGGCTTTGAGTTTACTTCTCGCTTCACCAATAGAGAGTGCTTCTACCCTATCTTTTACCTTTTTACCCTCTGCGTTTATACCCTTGTACTTAAAAATCATCTTGCAACTGCTTGCACTAAAGATTCTTTTTCTTGGACTAATTCTTCTAAGTGTGCATATACTTTTACAGGAGTAAAATAAGTTGTATAGTCATACGACTTCTCTTTATATGTGATGATAATTTGATCTGATATTAAATCTTGATTCATAGTAAATGAGAAACAGACATCTTCTTCTCTTCCTTCTTCATTAAAAAAAACTGCATTTTGTATTTGTACTGCCCCTTGTGAAAAATCATACCTATAAACTTCTACACTATCATCAAAAAAAGGCTCTATATCCTCTTCTTGTTTTACACCATCAACATAAACACTACAGCTCTCACAATCATCAAGACAGAGAAGTCTTACCTCTCTTACATCTTCTTTGACATAGGTATAAAGATACTCTTTTAAGTTTTGGAAGTTTGGTGTTAGCTTTTGTGCCCCTACATTTTGTAGTTTACTCACAGCTAGGGTATAAACAACCCCGATGATGA
>JALSMC010000323.1 GCA_026987995.1 Sulfurimonas sp.
TCGTGTTTGGCTCAGTTGTATCTTTTCTTTGATGTACTCTTGCATAATATTTTCTAAGTCTACTTTTGCAAACTCTTTTTTTACCACTACTCTTAACTCTTCTCCAAACTGGTTTACAAGCTGTACTCCGTCTGTACTACGTAAAACTCCAAGCAGTTGATAGTCGAACTTTTGTTTGTTACTATAAATAGTGAACTGAGATAAAGAGTTCTCAACCTCACTAGGAGTCCCTTCTATAACTTTCTTACCATGGTTTAAAAAGGCTATCTTATGACAGCGTTGTGCCTCTTCCATATAGTGTGTCGTAACAAAAAGAGTTTTTCCCTCTTGTGAAAGTTCGTAAAATATATCCCACAACTCTTTTCTAGTAGAAGGATCTATGCCCGCTGTAGGTTCATCAAGAAATATCACCTCTGGATTATGAGCAAGTGCACAACAGAGCGAAAGCCTGCGTTTATAGCCACCACTTAGAGTACCTGCTTTTGCATCTTTAAAGTCAATGATTTTATATTTTTTTAGTAATTCTAAAAGGTCATTTTTGTTTACATCTTCGTACAAAGAGCTATAAAACTTCAAGTTTTGGTACACACTCAGCTCTTCATATAGTCCAAAATCTTGTGCCACATAGCCTATGGTTTGCTTGAGTTCATCTGAGTAGTCACTTACATTGTAGCCTGCAACATTTGCACTGCCGCTACTTATCTCTAACAGAGAACAAAGCATTCGTATAGTAGTAGTTTTTCCTGCTGCGTTTGGACCAAGCAGTCCAAATATTTCACCTTTTTTTATATCTAAAGAGAGACTCTCAACAACCTTTGTTTTTCCAAAAGATTTGCTCAAGTTTTTGAGTTGTATCATAAACTTTTCTCTATAATTTTTTGCATTGCATGAAAAAGTAAGTGAGGATTTAGTGTAGCACTGTCAAAAAGAGTTTGCAGTTTATCCCCATCACCACCGGTAAGAATAATAGGAAGATTATGACTCAGTACTTCACTATAAAGGAGTTTCAAAAACCCATAACTTATTGCATCTTGAGAGTTCTTTGCTAATGTTTTAGTGTCAAGAGAAAAGTTAAACTCATAATCAAGGGCTGGAGAAATAGTCTTATAAGTCTTTTGCATAGCGTTTACTCCAGGGTAGATAAACCCACCCTCAAAAACACCATCTCGCATAACATCTACCGTAATGGCACTTCCAGCATCTACAATTACACCATTATTTACAACTTCACAAGCGACAACCCTATCTATACCCATAGTCTCATAATAAGCAGACCGGTCAAGATATAAACCTAAGTCTATCCAGTTTTTTAAAGAAGAAAGTTTTCTGTTTACACTGCTGTTTACAGATATATAATAAATTTTTTGTGTGATAGTTTGAGGTTTAAAATCCTCGACATTTTTTTTATACTCAATAGATCCATCATAAAAGTGATATGAAGTGTTTCCAATATCACATAAAAGCATTACTGGATTTTCCACCCTGCTTCTTTAAACGCGGCTGCTGCTTTTGAGCATAAAGGAGCATCTATAAAGATAATCTTATGCTTAAAATTATGTTCACAAAACACTGTCAGTTTTGTATATATCTCTTGAAATTTATGTACATCTTTCATCAAAATTCTGCTCTTTTGACTTACTGCAAATATCGCCCAAAAATATCCTGTTTGATCTGTTGCTTTATAGATTTTAATCTTGTTACGAATGCCCAACTCTTTAGGAGAGATTTCTAACATTTTTTTATAAATTTTCCCTTTTTTTCTGAGGGAGTCTACTACCATCTGCATATCTATGTTTTTGCCTTGTAAAAGTATTTACAGTATTTTACCATCTTCTTTTTAAATCTATTGCTTTGAGCACTTTTTTTAGACTTTTATCTTTAGAGTAACAGAGTCTAATTGTACATGCAAGGTAATCATTATACTTCTCTTCTTTTGTTAAAATATAAGGGTAAGTAGTTCTTTTTATCTCTTTTTTGTGGTTTAATAGATTTGTCTTGTTACTTTTTAAAGTTGTTACTTTAAGGTTTTTCATAAGGTATGCTTTTGCTAGTCCTGGCACATCATAAAGCTTATGCTTTAACTCTTCTTCTTGAAGTTCTAGTGTTGCATTTGCTAGTTTTTCATAACGAAAAGATGCTTTTAGTGCTGCTAGATTTATAATATTTTGTAACATTTTAGACAGAGGGGAAGTGTAGTACTTATCTATAAGACCTGCTTTTATATGCAACTTATCATCACTTAAGTACCAGATACCTTTTTTATAAAACTTAGAGTTTGCATGGTTGAGAAGATACTCTGCAAAATCAAGCTTCTTTTTGTCATAGTTTACTTCATATCCAGCGATTAAAGCTCCTATAAAAAAACTGTAGTCTTCTAAAAGACCTTTTTGTTTTGGTGCAACTCCGATAACTGCCTGATGATATAAGTCATAGTTTTTAAACATTAAGTCTGTTAATGCCTTCAGTGTTTTTTCGGCTTTTCTTTCGTACTTTTTATCGATTAAAGATGCACTGTAGAGTGCTTCAATCATCAAAGCATTCCATGCAGTATTTATCTTTTTGTCTATAAATGGATACTCTTTTTTTTCACGAACCTTGAGTAATTTTTTTCGCATACTTTTAAAGTTCTTAGGTCGTGCATCATCATAAATATTAAGATGCATTTTACCTTCAAAATTTTCTATATATTTGACACCACTTCCGCTAAGTTCTTTTTTTGAAAATACAAAATAAGCACCCTCTTCATGGTTAGTATCTGCATCACTTGCACTATAGTATAAGTCGTCTTTAACATAACGTGCATCGAGCATAGCTATAGTCTCTACAACTACATCTTTATAGAGTTGTTTACCAGTTCTTACATATGCTCTTACATATAGAGGAATCAACTCTGCTTGATCGTAAAGCATCTTCTCAAAATGTGGTATCTCCCATGCAGCATCTACAGTGTAACGAAAAAAGCCACCTTCAACTTGGTCATATATGCCTCTCAATGCCATAACATCCAACATCTCATATGAGTAGTCATACAGCTCTTCATCATTGTTTAACTGTGCTATATCCATCATCAAAGAGAGTTTTGCAGCTTCAGGGAACTTGCGTCCACTTCCAAAACCACTATATATCTCATCAAAATTTTCTTTGAGCGAGTCACTTAATGTATTAACAGATATATCACCTATTTGTACTTCTTCGTAAACCACCTGAGCATTAATCGTTTTCTGTATCTCTGCTAACTCTTTTTGAAACTTAGCATCATATCTTTTATATTTTTTTCCTAACTTTTCTACAAGAGTATCTAAACCCTCTGAGTAAGTTTGTTTATGTAGTGGTATATAAGTTCCCCCGTAAAAAACCTTTTTATCAGGTGTCATAAACATACTCAAAGGCCATCCTCCAGCATGATGTTTCATCTTAAGGTAGACTTCTTGATAGAGAGAGTCAAGATGAGGCATCTCTTCACGGTCAACTTTAATAGATATAAAGTACTTATTAAAAAGTTTTGCAAGCTTTTTATTTTTAAAAGACTCTCTTTGCATAACATGGCACCAGTGACATGTAGAGTAACCCAATGATAAGAAAATTGCTTTATTCTCGCGTTTTGCTTTTGCGAAAGCTTTGTCTCCCCACGGCATCCAATTTACTGGGTCATTCTTATGAGAAAGTAGGTAAGGAGATGTTTCAAATTCGAGTGCATTAGTAAATTCTTTTGCATTTAATGATAGAATCAACAGAGTGATTAATAATAATATAATTTTCATAGTCAGATTATACATTTGAAGTGTAAAATAAATGTTAAGATGGTGAAATTCTATTAAAGATAAAAATTTGCTTAATTTTCTAGGTTTTATATAAATATGATATAAGTACAAAAAATATAAGTTATAATTTCATCTTAATAAATTAATAAGGGATTTGTCATGAAAATAGTTATAGTTGTTATGATATTAATGCAACAGTTACTTATAGCTTCTGTAGATAAACTTACTTTAGATGAAGCTGTAAATATTCTACAAAAAGAAAACTTAGAAATCAAAGCAGCCACTCTTGATGTGAAGATAGCACAAGAGGATGAGAACACTGTTTCAGGGGCTCACTGGGGTAAACTTGATTTTATTCAAGATGCAGCACGCTCTAATGATGCTGGAAATGTTTTTGGTTTTAAACTTACTTCTCGTGAGGCAACTTTTGGGGACTTTGGATTTAGTGAGTTTAATCCTGCATTACCACAAGACACTTTACTTAAAACACAACCAAACGACTTAAACTACCCAGACGATAGAAACTTTTTTCAAAGTAAACTCCGTTATGAAGTGCCTCTTTTTACAGGTTTCGCTTTAAGTTCATACGGTGATATTATGCATTCGATGACAAAAATGAAGTCCTTAGAAAAAGAAGAACTTATCAATACTAAAATTTACGAGCTAAGAAAATCTTACTATAGTATGGCGCTACTTGAAAACTCAATTATAAATTTATCTACTATACTTACAAATATTGAGCATCTACAAAAAACTACCCAAAGTATGATAGATGTAGGATATGCAAAAAAAGTTGACCTTTTAGAAGTAAAAGCGAAGAAGGGAAATGTAGAGAGACTCTTAATACAGATGCAGTCTAACAAAACACTCTTGTATCACTATATAAGTTTTTTACTCAACCAAAAAGTATCAGAGATTACAGTACCAAACACCGAGATACAGATGCCGAGTATTAGCGATGAAAATATTCTCTCATCAAATCTTGACATTCAAAAAGCCAGCACAGGTTTAGTCATCAGAAAAAATATGCTCTCTAGTGAAGAAGCCTCTTACTACCCTACTGTTGGTGCCTTTGGTGAAGTTGCAACTGCTGATAATAGTTTCTTAGGAGATGCAGTTGATCATAGTGCTTATACAGTAGGTGCAAGACTCACATGGAATATTTTTAATGGTGGTAGTGACAGTGCTAAAATTCAAAAGTCACAACTAGAGCTATTAAAAATGCGTTCACAAGTAAACCTTGCAAAAAATGGCATAAGACTTCAAATAGCAAAGATAAGAACTGAAATACTAAGTGCGGACCAAGAGATAGAATCTTTAACAAAAGAGTTAGAATTAGCAGCCGCTATCTATGCAAACTATGAGGGACGATACAGAGAGAAACTTACATCAATGAATGATGTTATAATTAAACAATCACAACAGATAGAAAAAACACTCCAACTTCAAATGGCGAAAAACAAACGCAATGAAAAGATCTTTGCTTTAGAAAAACTTGCAAATACAAAAGGACTTTAAAATGAAAAAAATATTACTTATCATAGCACTTGGTGCTACACTTATGGCAGAAACACTTACACTTTCAGGTAGTGTTATCTCTGATAACCAAAAAATGATAACAAGTCGTTTTATGGGTTTTGTAACAAATGTATATGTAAATGAGGGTGAAAAAGTTAGAAAAAATCAAACTCTTTATACTATTGACTCTCGTGAGATAGACTCGGCTGCTCGCCAAAGCCAACTAAGCCTTCAGATGTATGAAAACCAGTACACAAATGTAAAACTTAATCTTGAGCGCTATAAAAGACTCTTAGAAAAAGATATGGTTTCAAAGTACGAGGTCGAAAACCTTGAACTAGCAGCAATTAACCTTCAAGATATGATAAGTATAGCTAAAGCAAGACTTCAAGAAGTGAAAAATCAATATAACTACTTAAATGTTAAAGCACCAAACAATGGTGTTGTTGTCGCTAAAAATATAAAAGTAGGTGAGATGGCTATGCCTGGTATGCCGGC
>JALSMC010000324.1 GCA_026987995.1 Sulfurimonas sp.
CTTCGTTCACTTTTAGTATCTCTATATCTTTATTTTTAAAATAGGGCTCACTAATAGTTGCGAAATCCCCATCTTCATCTCTTTGGTTAAAGACCATCATAGAGTCTATATTTCTACTCTGTAGTGCCCCAAGACTTAGCATACTATCGTTAATGCAACCAAGGGCACAGTGCGTTACAAGAACACCAACAGCATTAAAGAAGGGAATCAAATCTATCATCATAAAGTTTCCATCAACAGGAACAAGAAGCCCACCAGCCCCTTCAATTATCAAGATGTCACAAACTTCTTCTTGTTTTTCAATCGCTGCATTTAGAAGAATAAAGTCAAGTGCCTTACCTTGTGAAGCGATAAAAGGTGCTGCGGGGAGCTCATAAGAGATAGGAACAACATCTTCAATTGTAAAGTCACTACATGCTGGATTGACTTCTTGCAGTTTTGCTAAAAGCATATCCCCATCAGGATAAATGCCATCAACAACACCAGTCTCAATGAGTTTAATAACCCCAACAGATATACCTTTAGAAGCAAAATGCTCCATCATTTTCAAAGTTGTATAGGTTTTACCGATATCAGTATTTGTCGCTGTTACAAAGATTCGTTTTTTCATAAGGGAATTATATCGGATTATGTTTAAAGAGGATTAATACTAATCAAGAGGGGTGATTAATCCCTCTTTTTGCTAATAGAGACGTACTGCGAACAGAAACATCAGAATTAGCATGATTAGTACTATTTTGTTAAACAAGAGGTACTCCTTACATTGAGATTCCACCCAACACAACCCACTAAAAATTTAGCAAAAAAAAAGGGTAACTAGAAAATCTAGTTACCCTTTTCATCTCAACAGCTATGGTAATCAATCACAGCTAATCAAGGAGTTCTCTTGTTACAGTAAAATTATACCATAAAATTAGAAATACTAGTTCTTACTAGTATCAACAATTTTACCTGCAGATATCCACGGCATCATCTCACGAAGCTTGTTACCAGTTACAGTAATAAGTTTCACTTGATCGTTAGTACGCTCAGCATTCATACGAGGGTAACCTGCTTGACCTTCAAGGATGAAGTCTTTAGCAAATCTACCATCTTGAATTTCTGTAAGAATTTCTTTCATTGCAGCTTTACTCTCTGCATTTATAACACGTTTACCAGAAACATAATCACCATACTCAGCAGTGTTAGAGATAGAATAACGCATATCAGCGATACCACCCTCAAACATTAAGTCAACGATTAGTTTAAGTTCGTGAAGACACTCAAAGTAAGCTAACTCTGGAGCGTATCCAGCTTCTGTTAATGTCTCAAATCCAGCTTGAACTAAAGAAGTAACACCACCACAAAGTACTGCTTGCTCACCAAAAAGGTCAGTTTCAGTTTCGTCTTTGAAAGTTGTCTCGATGATAGCAGTACGACCACCACCAATAGCAGATGCATAAGAAAGAGCTAACTCTTTAGTGTTTCCTGAAGGGTTTTGACCAACAGCGATAAGGTCAGGAATACCACCACCGCGAACAAACTCAGAACGAACTGTATGTCCTGGAGCTTTAGGAGCAATCATAGTAACATTAATGTTAGCCGCAGGATTAACACGACCATAGTGGATGTTAAAACCGTGACCAAATGCGATAGTAGCACCATCTTTAAGGTTAGGAGCTATTTCGTTTTCATAAATTTCTTTCTGATTTTCATCTGGAAGAAGAATCATTACTACATCTGCTTTAGCAGTAGCTTCTGCCACTGTTAAAGTTTCAAAGTTTTTAGCTTCAGCTTTAGCCCATGAAGAACCATTTTTACGAAGACCAACAACAACATTAACTCCACTATCTCTTAAGTTTTCTGCGTGTGCGTGTCCTTGAGAACCAAAACCGATCATTGCAACTGTCTTGCTCTTGATTAAGTCTAAACTAGTGTCTTTGTCATAATAAACATTTAATGCCATTGTATTTCCTTGAGTGTATATAAGATAATAATCTTAAAAATTTGTGGCATTATACTCAAAGTTTGGTAAAACTTTTCTTTGCTAAAGCTTAGATTTATATCTGTAACAATTGATTTAATCTCATACTCTGTATAATACTCAAAATTTAACCTTAAGATTAATAAATGTCATTACACAAACAACAGATAAATATAGAACATAAATATCGCGGTAGTGTAATACTACCAGATAACACTGAAGCCAAAAATGTCTTTTTTCGCACAAAACAAGCTTATGCAAACCATGAAAAGATGAGTACCAACATACTATTCTCAAAAGCAAAACTCGCAAAGCTCAAACGCTACCAAAAAGGCTCTTCGGAGACAGAATTAGAGAACATTGACCTCTACATCGAGATGGGAGAGATTTTAGGTTTTAATGTAGATGATGCAAAAAAACTAAAAAACAGTATAGTTTTTACTAATGATAGTGCCCATACAAGTTTTAACATTACAAAAAGGCTTAAACTTATCAACAAAAAGCATAAAAGTAAAACGAACAAAAACTATCTATTTTGGGACATTGAAAACTTCTCTAGTATAAGTTCTATCTTTAACGACATCATAGAGAAGTACGAGATTGATGATGAGTTTATCTATATGGCAGCAAATCCAGACTCTCTATATCTTAAACGTGCCGAGTGGGAAGCAAATTTATTTGATTACGGAAAAACACTTAACTCTTTCAACTTTATCAAGTGTGACCATGGAAAAAATGTAGCGGATGATGTACTTTTAGAAGAGTTTTTAAATGCAAAGATTACAAATGCAAATGTTTTTATACTTACTTTTGACAGAGAACTAAAAGAGCGTTTTACTGAGATAACAAACGAGAGTAATAACCTCTTTATTTTGGGAAAATAAAGTTCTCCACTATCTCTGCCTCGGGTTTACCTAAGTAATATCCTTGTGCATAGTCAATATCTAACTCCTGAACAACTTTTAATACTTCTTTAGAGTGAACATACTCAGCAACTATTTTTTTACCAAGCTTTCTAGCAAATACAATAATTGTTTCAACAACAAGTCTAGCATTTTTATCTTTGTCTATATTTTTTATTAGACTACCATCTATCTTCATAATATCTGAACGGATAGTTGTCATATGTTCAAAGTTGGCAAACCCTGCTCCAAAATCATCAATAGCAATAGATGCACCCAGGTCATATATGTTTTCGATAAATGCATTCACAACTTTTACATTGTCATTTTCTTGTGTTTCTAATATTTCTATAGTTAATTGTGATGAGATAGCATATTTTTTAATCTTATCAAAAATAAACTTTGTTGTTTTTTCATTTGTGATATCACTAAATGAGAGATTAACAGTAAAGTTTAATCCATTTTCTTTAAAGTAACTAAAAGATTTTTCAATCATTATTTCGGTAATGATAGGATAAAGTCTTATTTTACGACTTACATCTAAAAAAGCGAATGGAGGCAAAATAGCGCCATCATCATCTAGCAAACGAACTAGACATTCATACTTTTCAATTTTACCAGTTTTCACATCTACAATAGGCTGAAAATGAGGAAAGATTCTATCACTATTTATTGCATTTTTTATTGTATTTGCCATATTTATATTTGATTCATACTGTTTTGCTAACTGAAGGTCTTCATCAAAAACTAGGTACTCTGCTCTTGTGCGTTTAGCTAACTTCAATGTCATATCCGCATTTACTAAACCTGTTTTTTTATCATTTATAAGTGCTGCGGCAACAGTTACGGAGACATGTGCAAAGTGCCCATTTGTCACCAAAAATTCTTCTGCTTCAATAGTATCAATACAATATCTTATTTTTTCATGGATATTACCTATTTTGGAGTCTATATTCATAATGATAGCAAATTCATCAGAAGGGAGCTTAAAGAGTTTTGCATCTTCTTCTTTACTTAACATCTCTAGTGTAAAGGCAAGTTTTTTAAGAACTTGATCTCCTACTTCATGTCCATAAAAATCATTTATCATAGTAAAGTCATCTATGTTTATAAGAATAACCATTTTTCCTAAACTATTCTTTAGTTTTTTAATCAAACTCAGTCTATTTGGTAAACCAGTTAATGTGTCATAATAGGCTTGTTTGTAAATATAATCAGCACTCTCTTGAATCCTTGTCTCCAATCCATTGTTTAGCTCTTCAAGTTCTCTTGAGACTGTATTTGCGAGGTTTGCAATTACATGATGAGCATCAACATTAAATACACGCTGGGAGAAATTTTCCTTGTAATTACTTAAACTAACAGTACCCTTTTTTTCACTTAAAATTAGCATCGTCATTGTTTCGTTGAGGAGTTGGTTACTTTGGTTTTCATGGTAAAATTCTCCATACGTAAAAAAACCTGAAATCTCACCTATATTTGAAAGAATTTCTAACTCATCGTGCATATATTCTTTCATAAAACGCCGTCTCGCCATACAAGAGTAAACAAATACTGCTTCGGGTTTATATGCAATCTGGCTCAGCGTTTTTCTTGTTTTATAACTACTGTTATGAAGTATATCCTCAATATGACCAACACCAAAACGAATCTTCGTTCCCTCTTTTATATTACCCGCAAAAGTTAATGAACCATCATCATGCTTAAGAAGTACGGCACGTCCAACTAATACACCATCTATCTCAAAAACAAGAGGAAATTCAATACCAACTTGAGGTAAACTTAATGCTAGTTGATGCCCCATATATTTGGCATATACATCAACTGCACTCATCCCATCAATCTCATATACACGGTTGTTTATCGATTTTGTTACACGAAGTTCTTTTCCAACTGGCAGCCAATCAAAAGAGTAGTTTGTTGTTATATGTAAAGAGTCACTACTCAAAGAGACTCCCACTGCACCATTAAAAGTTATTGCATCTCTAGTAAAAACATAAGTTTTAAATAACTCTCCATTATCACCTGCAAGTCCCCCAGAAAGAATCACATCACTCGCAATATTGCTAATACCCTTAGCATACTCTTCCCCATTAGTATTTATTCCATCTGTAAAACTTATGATGAGTTTTGTATCTTTACTCACTAATGTTTGTGCGATACTTACTCCTGTCTCATAGCTATTGTTAAAATTATTTGTATGTTCTTGAAGTGTAGCTTTTAAATGTGTTTGATTAAATGTAGTGAAAGTTACTATGTTTTTTTTATCTGTATACACTTCTTTAGAGTGAATGATACCATCCGTAGTCGTACCAATAATAATAGATTGAGAAAATGTATCACAAAAGTATTTTTGAATATTTTTTAATTCTTTTAGATCTGTTGTTGTACAAAAAATCTGTATAAGTGTTTGCGGTGTATCGAGTGACAGACCATTTAACTTTTCAAACACTTCTTCTGGATGTATAAAATCATATGTGTAATTTTGCATGACCGATTCTAGCATAACTTTTACACAAAATCTACTCGTGGATTAAAAAATTAACTTAATCGTGTAAAACATCGCAAATAGCACTATTTGATGCACTAAATAGATTATAAATGAGTGCTTTCCAACGAAAGATAACGAGTTATTTATAATATTTTTTTTATTAAAAAAAGCACGATTTAAACATAACTCTTGAATCTTATAGTACCCTGCTGCTAGACCAAGTAAATACACTCCAAACCAAGGTACTAAACTTACTAAGTCTTGTGTATAAGCCACAGGTAAAGAGAGTGTCTTTTGTACAAAACTATACAGCCAGTGCATACTTATCCATGACATGTTATATCCAAGAAT
>JALSMC010000325.1 GCA_026987995.1 Sulfurimonas sp.
ACTTTGTAACCGAATTACTTCAAAATATTAATGAAACTGATAAAAATACCCTTTTGAAGTTATCCACTAGTTTGATTTAAGATAGCAATAGTCTTGACTAAAAGTATCTTTTTTGATACTATTAGATATATTAAAAGTATCTTTATTGATACTAATAGGAAATATTATGTTAAGAGAAATGATAATACAAGACCTAGTGACTAGAAAAAAATCGATGGAAATATCAAGTGATAATATTTCAAAAATATCTGGAGTGAGTATTGCTACTGTAAAAAGAACTCTCTCTGGTAAAAAAACATCCTTAGAGAGTATTGAAAAAATTGCTCACTCTCTTGGATACTCATTTGAAATTGCGATAAAACCAACTGTTACTCCAAAGATGATGTATGAAGAACAAGTCAAAAGAAAAGCCAATAACATAGTTAAAAAGATACTTAAAACATCTGCACTTGAAGACCAATCTCCTGATAACGAAACAGTTACAGTGATTATGGATAATGCACTTAAAGCCATCAAAAAGATACCTAAATCAGAGATATGGCTATGATAACCTTTGATAAAGAGGGTGAAACTCCACTTGATGACATTTCAGGTCTTATCCCAAAAATTACTACAAGAGACGAGCTAGACTCTGAGGAAGCTAAGAGTATCTCAAATGCTTTTTTGAAATATTTATTACTACCAAATGAAGCAAAAAACATTCAATTCGATGAACCATTTTTAAGACAAGTTCATATTGATATGCTAGGTGGTGTTTGGACATGGGCTGGAACTTATAGAACTACTCAAACTTCCATAGGGGTAGAAGCTAATAAAATACAGCATAAACTCTATCAGTTGATGGATGACTTAAAGACTTGGACAGAGTTTTGGGATTACAAGGAAACAGCAACCAAGCTTCATCATATGTTAGTAATCATACACCCTTTCTTAAATGGTAACGGTAGATGGGCGAGACTAGTTACTGATATATGGTTGGCGACACAAGGTTATGAAACATTAGAATGGGGCAAGGATAATCTGGGTGATATTAGTGATGATAGAAGTGAATATATCCAAGCACTAAAAAAAGCAGATAACGGGAATTTAACTAGACTTCAAAACTTTATGTTTCCAGAAAAAATAGATTTGAATTAATTAGGGGTAATACAAATTTCGAATCTCTGAGAATCCACCACTTTTTACATAATTCCCTATATACTTAATTTATGAAAGATTACGATACAATGAATTTATCAACCATATTACATGAAGGAGACCATAATGGCAAAAGGTAAAGACAGTCAAAAAGCTACAAAAAAAGCACCTGCTAAAACTTTAAAAGAAAAAAGAGAAGACAAAAAAGCTAAAAAAGCAGCAAAAGAGTAATGCAAAACGTATAATCTCTTTTCTATTGAATAATAAACTTATTAAAATAAACCTCTTCAACCTTTCCAGTTGAGAGGTATCCGTTAAGGTTGTGTTTAATTTTATCTTTAATCTTATCACTATTTGTTTCTGCTGTAACACCGTACAAAGCATTGATAACTGCATTTCGAAGTACAATACTTTTTTCTTGCATCTCATCTGATTCATGCGATAAATCATACCAATTCTCATCATTGCTATACTTGACAGATATATTTGCTATAAGCTTTCTCGAATCTGCGATGTTAATGATAAAATCCCCTAAACTAACCATTCCATTACTAAAGACTTGAACTTCATTAGAATATCTTCTAGATTTTGCAAATTTTTGTTTTGATTTAGAGATTGGCATATCGCTTCTTGTTGCTGCTTTATTTTCATCATACTTTTTAATTTTTGTAAAATCAGACTGACCTATTCCATAAGCAATTCCAATTAACAACAAGAGTGCACCTAAAATGTAAGCACTATTTTTCAGTAATTTATTTGTATTCATATTTAATATACCTTTGTGCTATTATACATAAAAAACAAGTCATCTCTATGATATAATGAAGACATGAAACTATCACATCTACGTCAAATCACTACATATCTACAAACATTTAAAAAAATATCGGCTGTTCATAGAGTAAGCGATACCATCATAAAAATAGTGTTTGATAAAAGAGATGCTATTTACTTTAATATGTCGCGTTCAGATTCTAGTATGTTTAAGTGCCAAGAGTACCCTCGTTCGAAGATTTACAATGCCCCTTTTGATGTTCTTATCGCCAAACACTTTAACCGTTGTAATATTTTAGATATACAACTCCTCAACGATGACAAAATCATCCGCCTCAAAACAGCTATGGCTTCTGCTTATAAAGAAGAGATAACATATCTACAGATAGAGTTTACAGGAAAGTACACAAATATAATCATACTTGATGAGCAAAACATAGTACTTGAAGCTCTGCGTCATGTTGATTTGTACTCTTCCTTTCGTGAGGTGCGAGTGGGACAAGCACTTCTTGATGTCCCTAAAGCACCATTTGTGGCAAAAGAGTACCCTATAGCAGATGTAGAAGAGTTCTTGTATGGCGTTTACTCTAAAGAACAAGACTCAAAACTACAAAATCTAAAAAAGCAAAAGATTGCATTTTTAAATAAAAAACTCAAAAAACTACAAAGACTTTATGAAAAGTTAGATTCCGAGAAAGGCTTAGAAGAGACCGCGCAACAAAATGAGCACTATGGTAACCTGATGCTCTCAAATGTACACAACTTCAAACCCTACTCTAAAAAAATACTCTTAGATGACTACAATGGAGAAAAGATAGAGTTACACATTGATAAAGAGTGTCCCACTGCGTTTATTGCTAGTAATATGTTTTTTAACAGAAGTAAAAAAGCCAAACAAAAAGCTAAACACCTTCACATAGAAGAAGAATCTCTTTCATCAAAGATAGAACATATCAAGCTTTTTATTCACACAGTCCAGATGGCAGAAGATATAGCTAAAATCGAACTTTTATTTCCCAAGAAAGTGCAAAATAAGAAAATACAGACCAATGATTCTATAGAAACTTTTTGGATAGAAGGATACAAGGTACAACTCGGAAAAAATGAAAAAGGAAATATAGCCCTACTCAAAAATGCACGGGCAAAAGACATATGGATACACTTAAAAGACCAGCCTTCATGCCATGTCATCATCACGACAGATAAACAGAGTTTACCTGAAAATATCATAAAATCAGCCGCTAGACTCTGTGTAGATTTTACCACGACTTCACAAGATAAGTATTTGGTCGATTATACTCCTCGTAGAGAAGTAACCATCCAACACGGTGCAAATGTTCTTTACAACAAGTATAAAACTATAGAGATAGACACAAGGAGTTAGTTATGGCATCTATTGGACCCGTTTCAAGTACAATCTTTACAAACCAGATGACTCCTGCTGCGGCAACTGCACAAAATGCAAATCAAAACAGAGTAGATTTTCAAAATATGGTGGCTCAAGCCTCTGTGCAAGAAAAAGATGAAAAAGTTCTTGAAGTACGTCCAGCAGAAGAAAACAGAGAAGTTGATGAAGACAAAGATCATACTCGAGATGAAGCAGATAGAGAAAATAAAAGAAGCCAAAAGCATGAAGATGATGAAGAAGAACCAGAAGAAGGCTCACCCATTCACAAGTTAGACATAAAAGTTTAAGGCTTCACTAACTCTTTTTTTATAGAGTTTGCAAGTGCTTTATATGTAGTACGATTAAAAATATACTCTTTAGCATTAAAGAGTGTTTCAAACATTATCTTCCATAAAGTAGAAAAGTTTTCTTCATTTCTTATACCACACAACTCTTCTTGCATTTTTTGTTCAAGTTGTGAAAGAATTTTTGCTTGTTTTACATACTCTTTGAGAATAGTGTAGCTCACCCCAACTTCTAAAAAATCTTCTACAAGATTGATAAGTGTTGCATCTTTATCTGTTAGTTTATCTTCTTGTATGGGCAGAACTATGCCATCTACTATTAAACACTCTAGTCTTTTCATTTCTATATCAAAATGTTCACAGAACTCTTCCTTTGCATAGTAGTTCGTAGTGTCTGCTTCACCACTAAGTGTATTCATTAATGGTGCAAGCATTGTGTATGAACCCGAAAAAGAGTCATTTTTATTTTTAAGAATAGACTTCAGTTCTTCATTACTGCTTCCCATATTCTCCTGCATATATTTTATATATTTGAGTAGTTCTAAATGTTCATCACTATATTTATGTACATTTGATTTTACTTTTTTTGCTTGAGGCAGTAAGCCTTCTTTAATGTAATAAAGGATAGTAGATTTTGGTACACCTGTTTTAGCTACTAGTTCAGAAATCTTATATTCCATATGTTTACCTCATATAATTATTTACTTTTAAGAATTATATCATATAATTACAATCGTTAAGTGTCACTTTACACTTTATATAAAAGGAATTTATTATGCCAAGACAGATACCGTGGTGGATAGGTGGTATAGCATTAAGCTTACTGTTCTACTTTAGTTTTTCAAGTTTTGGGGCAAATCGTCCCATAGGTGTCTCAACTGGGATGGCATATCTCTCAACTATTCTTTTTGGATTGGATGCTGAGCACTACATATATACAGCAGAGATAGAAAAATCTGGGGCATGGGAAGGTGTTATGCTCTTTGGTGCTTTTTTTGGAGGATTATTTGTTTCACTCTTTATCACTAAGTCATTTCGTATCAGTTACATACCAACATTATGGAAAATAAGAAAAAATAGCTCTATAAAATCAAGAATGACTTGGAGTTTTATAGCTGGTTTTTTACTCGTGTTTGGGGCAAGACTAGCTGGTGGATGTAATGCAGGGCATATTCTCTCTGGTGGAAGTCAGCTAGCCATTAGTGGTATTATATTTGCCTTTGTTGCCCTTGGAACAGGTGTTGTGACAGGAAGATTTTTCTATAAGAAAAAAGGAGCTAGTTGTGATAGATAGAATTGTAAATATGTTTGATATCGTTGCAAAACAAGGGCATGGTTCTGTTGCAACTGTCCTTCTTATAGGTTTCTTTTTTGGGGCGATTATCGCCTACTCGCGTTTGGATAAGTTTGAAAAGATGGCAGGTTTTATGATATTTGAAGACACTTTGGTCCCTCGGATGGCGATGACTACAGTTGCACTCTCAAGTGTAGGATTTTATTTTTTAGTGCAGACTGGTTATGCAAGTTTTGCAGTGAAGCCCATCATGCTTACAGGACTGATTGTCGGGGCATTTATATTTGGCATAGGTTTAGTTATCTTAGGAAAGTGTCCTTCGGCTTTTTTTGTTTCTGTTTCAGAAGGAAGAGTAGATACTTTTGTAGGTGTTCTTGGTGGCATGGTTGGTGGTGGAGTTTTTACACTGCTTTATCCAAATCTAAAAGATTGGATGGGTTCCTCAAGAGGTTCACCACAGGTTTTTGATTTTTTTGTAGATTATAATTTAGCAGTTGTTCTCATTTTCGCTACAATACTCTTAGTCACTGCTTATTTTCTTCCTAGTTTAGAGTTTAGGGATGAAGCAGATTTTAAAGAAAAATAGGAATAAATTAATGAAAAAAATTATCTTACTAATAGCACTTATATTTACAGTATCAGTTCAAGCAAAAGAGCATAAGGTTGTTTTTGATTGTAGTGCAAGTAATGCTGAGTATATAAAAACTCGGATGTGGCTTGTTGGGAAAACCATAGATATGTTTGAAAAGAATGGAGATAGTGTTGATGTAGCACTTACTCTACATGGTTCATGTGTCCCTATGACTTCACAAAATTATGAGTTGCTAGTTCAAGATGAAGATACTGAGGCTATAAAACAAGCACAAGAGTATCTTATAGCACTCTCTAAAAGAAAAAATATATCTATTACTGTGTGTGCCATGTCTTTAGCAAAGAAATCCATTATAAAAGAAGATATACTCCCTTTTATACACATTTCACCAAATAGCTTTTTAGATACAATCAGGTATCAAAATGAGGGTTATGCTCTGATGACTTTTAAGTAAAAGGAAACTAACTATGAAATATATTCGTATGTTCTTTGTAGGAATCTGGGATTTTATCTTCTTTTTTTTTGGCATGCCCTATGAAAAGCAAGCAGAAAAACTTGACCTAGACAAAATAGACCCAACACTACGAGGTCAAAATACAGGTAAAACAAAATACCAAGTCTACAGAGCGAACAAAGTTCAATCACCTAAAAAATGAAAAATGAAAAATTAGATATAATTTAAAAATAAATTCAGGAAATAACATGAAAAAAATAATACTTCTCCTCCTTTTTAGCCTCACACTTTTTGGAGCAAATGTCGATAAGTTTGCACAAGAGATGGGCTTCGAGAGAGACTATAAAACAGCACTAACGAGAGCAAATAAAGAGAACAAAATACTTATGATGGTTTTAGGAGCAGACTACTGTCCTTGGTGTCGTAAGTTTGAGAGAAAAACACTTAACTCTTCACTTCTAAAAAAACGATTACAGACAGAAGTTGTAACACTAGTAGTGGATAAGAAGTTTGATATTGAGACTTTTCCTAAAAAGTTTCAAACACAATTTACACCAAAAGTCTTTTTTATCAATCCTAAAGACGAGAGTATTATCTTGGATACTACTGGTTACATCAAGAAAAAACACTTTGCAGAGAATTTAGATAACGCGATACAACTCTACGGAGATAAATAATGAAAAAACTTTTCCTACTCCTTTTTGTTACAGTTATAAGTGTAAACGCAGCTGGTTTTTGGACACTGACAGGCTTAGAAAAAGCAAATGTATATGTTAAAAATGATGTTTCACTTTTAGCACCAGACACCATAAAAACTATCAAAACAAAAATGTACAAAACACTAAAGAACTTAGGTATAAAAATGAAAGTACAAGATAGCCCTACTCTTATGTTTGCATTAGAAGATTTAGATGATGATGGGACCCATTATGTGTATGTTAGACTTGCTCTTGGTGAAGAAGTGCAAACATTTAGAGCAGATAAAAGTTCTACTTTTGCTCTTACCTATTCAGCAAATGACTTTATAGATGTAGATAGAGATGAGCTTGATAGTGGTGTTTTAGAAAGTGTCGATTTTTTACTTTCACAATTTTCTGAACACTTTAACGACGACAAAGATTAATTATATTCTCAAAAGGGTATAATCATACAATGTCTTTCTCAAAAACTTCTGTTTTTGTAGCTTTAGGGGGTTGTAGGGACTTATGTCCTTACGACTATAATGGACTTTGTTCATTATAGTCTATATAAATAGTATTTAGGAATTTTTATGAGTATGTTTGAAGATCACAAAGAGCGAATAGTAACAGGTTTCGCACTTTTAGCCGCTGTTATTGTCATAGGTTTAATAGATAACTTTTTTGTAATGTGGCTTGTTTTTGGTGGTGTTTACCTACTGGCATTTAAAGAAGCGGTAAAACTCTTTGAAGTGCAAAATGATGGACTGCTACCTTTTGCAGCCGGACTTTGGCTTGTGGCTGGCGTTTACCCTTATGGTGATGACCTTTTTGTTTTAGCAGGTGTTGCTTATGCAAGTGCTATCGCGTTTAACAAAGAACTCGAGTGGAAGGACTTCTTCCCTTTCATCTATCCGACTGCTGGTATACTTTTTATGCTTACAATGTACCAAGAGTATGGGGTACTTTCTCTTCTTTGGTTACTTGCAGTTGTCGCTCTTACAGATGTTGGTGCATATGCCGTTGGTAAAAGTATAGGCAAGACACAGTTTTGCGAGACAAGTCCAAACAAGACTATGGAAGGTGTTGTTGGTGGTATAGCCGTTGCGACTATCGGTGGTGCATTTTTTGGTCTTGGTGTTGTCGACTTTATGGTTGGCTTTTTTGTAAGTTTCGCTGTAGCTGTTAGTTCAATTTTCGGTGATTTGTTTGAGTCTTCGTTAAAGAGAGCTGCTGGTGTCAAAGATAGTGGCGACCTACTTCCCGGTCATGGAGGCATACTTGACCGCATCGATGGCTACCTTTTTGGTGGGATTGTTATGCTTGTGCTTTTACGCGGTTTAGTCTAGTTGGTACTTTTAGGTTCAACTGGTTCTATTGGGATAAATACTCTTCTCGTCGCTTCAAGATTTAACATAAATGTTGAAGTTTTAGTAGCTGGTAAGAACATCAAAGTCTTAAATGAGCAGATAAAAGAACACTCCCCAAAAGTAGTTGTAATTGCTGATGAAAAAGACATAAAAAGTGTAAACCATTCTCGTGTTTATGCAGGGAATGAAGCTATTTTACAAGTCATAGCAGATTCACAAAGTGAGCTTGTAGTCAATGCTTTAGTAGGATTTTTAGGACTTCGTCCAACTCTTAAAGCCATAGAGTGCGGTAAAAAAGTTGCACTTGCAAATAAAGAATCACTTGTAGCTGCCGGTTCTTTCATAGACACCTCAAAAATTCAGCCAATAGACAGTGAGCACTTTGGACTTTGGTATCTTCTCCAAGATAGACCGATAAGCAAAATGATAATAACCGCTTCAGGTGGTGCCTTTCGTGACTGGGACATCAAAAAACTCCAAAACGCGACACTAGCAGATACACAAAAGCATCCAAACTGGTCAATGGGACAAAAGATAACCATAGACTCAGCAACTATGGTAAACAAAATGTTTGAACTTTTAGAAGCGAGATGGCTCTTTGGTGAAGGTCATTATGATGCCATCATTGAGACAAAATCACTCATACATGCACTCATAGACTTTAAAGATGGCTCAACAACTGCTCACTTTGCAAATGCGAGTATGCAACTCCCTATCGCGTTTGCACTTGATAAGCAGATGAATGAGAATATTTTAGAACATGTTGATTTAGTCAAAACTGGTGGCTTAGAATTTAGAGAGATTACTCGTGATAGATATCCTGTTTGGGAGATAAAAGATGAGTTACTCCAAAACCCAGAAAGAGGACTCATTGTAAATGCAGCGAATGAAGCGGCAATAGAACTCTTTATAAACAAAAAAATAGGTTTTATGGATATAAGCAAAAATATTATCAATGCCTATGAAAAGTTTACACAAGTAGCACAAAATATTGATGATGTATTTTTAATCGACAAGGAAGTAAGAGCCTATGTTAGGAGTAGTAAATGATACTCAGTATAGAAAGTTCATGTGATGATAGTGCAATAGCTATCACTGACATAAAAACAAAAAAATTACTTTTTCATAAAAAGATAAGTCAAGAGATAGAACATAGTGTTTATGGTGGTGTTGTTCCTGAACTTGCTGCTCGTCTTCATGCAGAAGCACTACCTAAGATACTAGAACAAGTAAAAGAGTACTTTCCCAAGCTTAAAGCTGTTGCTGTTACCTCTACTCCTGGGTTAGCTGTAACACTTGTTGAGGGTGTTACTATGGCTAAGGCTATCGCTGTGGCATTAGATATCCCTCTCATTGGGGTAAACCACCTCATCGGACATATCTACTCACTTTTCATAGATAAAGAGGAGACTCAGTTTCCTCTTACTTGTCTACTTGTGTCAGGTGGACATACTCAAGTGATGGAAGTAAAAAGTCTTACAGAGATAGAGACAGTTGCAAAAAGTATGGATGATAGCTTTGGTGAAAGTTTTGACAAAGTGGCTAAGATGATGGGTCTTGGTTATCCAGGTGGACCTCTGATTCAAGAGCTTGCCAAAGATGGTGATAGACTTAAACATAACTTTACGGTGCCCTTGCATCAGTCGCCACTCATCGCGTTTAGTTACTCAGGGCTTAAGAATGCAGTGCGTTTAGCCGTTTTAGAAGAAGAAAAAAATGAAAAGCCTGATTTTGAAGATATAGCAGCTTCATTTGAACATATCGCCACAAAACATTTAACTATGAAACTCAAAAAGTACTTCAAAACTACTAGACCAAAAACCTTTGCTATAGTTGGTGGGGCATCAGCAAATTTATATCTTCGCTCACAGATACTAGAACTTCTCAAGCCTCATAATGCAGAGCTAATTTTAAGTGAACTTAAATACTGTTCTGACAATGCTGCTATGATAGGAAGAGTTGCTGTAGAGATGTACGAGAAAAAGATGTTTACTTCACTAGAAGAGTTAGATATAGCCCCAAGAAGTCTTTTATAAAACTTAATACTTTATTATAGTAATTTACTTCATTTGAAAATAAGACTGATATTAACCTATTTCAAATATACTTCTCTCAAAATATTAAAACAAGGAATTGAATATGGCAACAACTAAATTCAAAGGTACAGATGTAGAGTTATTAGGAAATGAAGTAAACGTAGGAGATAAGGCACCAGCAGTTACTGTTGTTAACTCTGATGGTTTAGGTGACGTAGTAGTTGGTGGAGCTACTGGTAAGAAACAACTTATTATCGTTGTTCCTTCTTTAGATACAGGTGTATGTGCTACTGAAACTCGTAACTTCAACCAAAAAGTTGCTGGTCTTACTGGTGTAACTGCAACTATCGTTTCTCTTGACCTTCCATTTGCTTCTGGACGTTTTTGTCAAGCTGAAGGTATTCAAGACTTAGTTGTTACTTCTGACTTTAGAAACAAAGACTTTGCTAATGCTTATGGTGTACTTCTTGGTGGTTCAGTTTTAGCTGGTGTAACTTGTCGTGCAATCTTCGTAGTAAATGAAGAAGGTGTTGTAACTTACAAAGAAATCGTTCCAGAAATCACTGAAGAGCCTAACTACGATGCTGCAATCTCTGCAGTTGCGTAACTAAATTACCCTTTTTTAAAACTTATATGTAAGACTTTTCAAATAAAGTCTTACATCCACTTTAACTTCCAAATCCCTTTAAGAAATCAAACATATTTCTCTGATATAATTGTGTATTATAAAAATGGAGCAAAAAATGAAAAGAATATTAACAAGTTTAGCAGTCGCTGGTGTTTTTGCATCAACATTGAGTGCAGATTTTGCAAGAGTTGAGATGGGTGGTGGTCTTTGGACAAATACACCATCAGGCACACTCTCTTATGAAGATTCCGGAGCTACAGGTCTTTACACATCGAACGAAACATCAAACGGTAGCATCTATGCTTGGATATTAGTAAAACACCCTATTCCAGTTCTTCCTAATATTCGACTTGAATATACATCTGTAGAAGACGAAGGAGAATCAACAGGTTCTTTTAATGGATTTGTTGCCCCTTTAGGCTCTCCTTCTTCTTTAAAAATAACACAATATGATGTTATTCCATATTATAATATCTTAGATAATACATTTTGGATGACAATTGATTTAGGTGTAGATATTAAAATGGCTCAGATTGATTATGCAGCAGAGGGAGTAACAGTAGCAGGAGTTGCATCATCATCATATGAAGATACTACTTCTTTAGCTATACCACTAGGATATGCAAGAGCAAGAGTTGAAATACCAGCAACTGATATAGGTTTTGAAGCAGATATAAAATATATCTCTTATAATGCTTCAACCGTTTCTGATTTTCGTATAAAAGTAGATTACACTTTAGGATTTATTCCTGTTGTTCAGCCTGCAATTGAAATCGGTTACAGAGCACAAAAATATGATCTTATAAGTGATGATGAAAAAACAAAAATAAACTTAGACTTTTCTGGTGTTTATGCAGGTTTAATGCTACGTTTCTAATATAATTATCTCACATTCTAAGAGGATATTAAATTCCTCTTGGACTCTTCTTTTTGCTTCATTTATGAGCCACATCGCATCTTCAAACTTTCCACCACCCTCTTTAGCACCATTGTTTACAAGAAAGTTAGCATGTTCTTCGCTAAAACACATATCACCTCTCATAACTCCTTTAAGACCAACAGCCTCTATCAAACGCCCAGCATAATCATCCTCAGGATTTTTAAAACAGCTTCCTGCACTTGGTGTAGAGGGTTGATTACTTCGCATCTTTTTAAACATAGCTACTTTATCTAAACTAAAGCCGTGTGTGAGTTTGAAAGTCGCTTCAAGTATTGGCTTGTTTATGTTTGTGTATCTATATCCAAATTCAATATCATCTCTGAGTACTTTGCCATCAGTAGTAGTAACATCAAGTAAAACATTAAAAATCTCAAACTCTTTTAGTCCTGCGTTCATATATACAAGACCACCAAGTTTACCGGGAAGGTGGGAGAGAAACTCTAAGTTTGCGATGTTATGCTTTTTACAAAAAGAGGCAACTTTACCAGAAGGAGTAGCCCCTCCAACTTTTAAAACACCCTCTTCTATCTTAATGTAGTCATACATTTTCGAAAGCATCATAAGTGGGGGTGGATTATTACCAACGAGAGTATTGTTACAGGAGCCTATTAGATAGTAGTTTTGTATCTCGGAGAAGTCTTCTTCTAAAACTGCTACAGAAACTTCAGAGCCTATTTTAAAAGAAGAATATTTTTTAAAGTTAACTTGTTTTGTTTTCATTACTCAACAAATTCTGGCATAATCTCAAATATATGTCGAGCAAAATCTGTCATCTCGTTAAGCATCCACGGCATAGTAAGTACAATAACAATAACAACACCAATAATCTTAGGAATAAAAGAAAGTGTCATTTCATTTATCTGTGTAGTTGCTTGAAATATAGAGACTGCGAGACCTATAAACATACCTGTAAGAAGCCCAGGCAGAGCTAGCATAAGTGCTATTTTAAAAGTCTCTACACCGAGTGCTACAAGTTTTGCTTCCATTTTATGACTCTCTTAGCTCTGTATACTCTGTAGGAATAAGATAATCTTCTATGGATACAGGAACATCATAAAACCCATGCTTGTAGCCGAGTTCAAAGAGTTTATCTATCGCTTTGTATTGGAGTGGACTTAGTGTTATTGACTCATCATTTGCGTAGAGTTCGAGATACTTATCTAGTGTAGGCGCATCTATGCGAACAAGGTCACGTTCAATCAACATTGTAGAGAGTCTATCTTTATGGTCTCGTGCCACTTGAACTGCTTTTGTAAGTGTCTCTTCGTAAGCGATGGCTTTAGTCAGAGGAAGTGAACGACGAATCGCCATACCACCAAGAGGGAGAGGCAGGTCTTTACCTGCTAACTCTTGCCAGATGTCCCACATCTCGCGTTCAACTTCTAACTTCTCATCATAAGTCAAAATAGACTCGTGAATCAAAACGCCAGCATGAACAGTACCGTCAATTACAGCCTGTTCTATCTCTAAAAAGTTCATATATGTTATGCGAGCATCAGGATAAGCGATGCGAAAAAGCATGGCGTTTGTAGTGTGCTCACCACTTAGAGCTACACGGAAGTTACGTTTGAGCTTTTCACCCTTGCGTTTGATGAGTTTAGGTCCATAGCCCTCACCAAAACTTACAGCTGTACGAAGTGGAGCATATTCACTTTTGATGTGAGGATACAGAGCAAAACTAATAGCTACAATGTCATAAACACCATTAAGAGCATCTTCGTTAAGTGTTTGTATATCTTTTGCAATGTTATCAAAAGTAACACCATCCATACCAACCCAGCCAAATTTAATAGCATAGTACATAAAAATATCGTCAGCGTCAGGGGAGTGTGCAATAAGTGTTTTTTTCATAAAGTTATTTTAGCCAAATAAGCATTAAAAAAGAATTTACAAATAAGTATGACAATTTGCCATATTTTTAATATACTTCTAAAAATTAACATATAATTCTTCAAAATTTAAAACAAAGTGAGCCCAAGATGGACGCAAACAAACAAAAATCATTAGACTTAGCGATGAAGCAGATAGATAAAGCTTTTGGAAAAGGTGCATTAATGCGTCTTGGTGATAAAGATATACAACCAATGCAGTCAATAAGTACAGGTTCACTTGGACTTGACTTAGCTCTAGGAATAGGTGGAGTTCCTCAAGGTCGTGTTGTTGAGATATATGGTCCTGAGTCTTCTGGTAAAACAACACTAGCACTGCAGATAACTGCACAGTGTCAAAAAAATGATGGAGTTTGTGCTTTTATAGATGCAGAGCACGCACTTGATGTTGTATATGCTAAAAACCTTGGTGTAGATGTAGAAAATCTTCTTGTTTCTCAACCCGACTATGGTGAACAAGCCCTTGATATAGTTGAGACTATCGCAAGAAGTGGTGCAGTTAACCTAATCGTAATAGATTCAGTTGCAGCACTTACACCAAAAGTAGAACTTGAGGGTGAAATGACAGACCAACAAGTGGGTGTTCAAGCACGACTTATGTCTAAGGCACTTCGTAAACTTACAGGTGTCATTTCAAAAATGAACTGTACAGTTATTTTTATCAACCAACTTCGTATGAAAATTGGAATGATGGGTTACGGTTCTCCTGAGACTACAACGGGTGGAAATGCTCTAAAGTTTTATGCTTCAGTTCGTATTGATGTTCGTCGTATTGCTTCACTTAAACAAGGTGAGGCTGTCATTGGTAACCGTGTTAAAGCTAAAGTGATTAAGAACAAGGTTGCACCTCCATTCCGTCAAGCAGAGTTTGACATTATGTTTGGAGAAGGAATAAGTAAAGAGGGTGAGTTAGTTGATTATGGTGTAAAGTTAGACATCATTGATAAAGCCGGAGCTTGGTTTGCATATGAAGATAAAAAACTCGGGCAAGGGCGTGAAAATGTTAAACAAAAGTTTAAAGATGAACCAGAATTAGCACTTGAAATAGAAAACAAAATAAAAGTAGCAATGGGTATTTCTGATGTAATGGTTATGGATACTGCTGCTATTGAAGATTCTGATGCGTAAAATAATTTTACATATTATCTAACTTAAATTTTATAACCTAAATTTTAGTCAACTTTAGATAAAATGCCAAAAAATAGAATGATTTTTATAAATTTTGAATAAATCATACAAAGGCAAATATATGTTTATAGATAGCGTAAGTGCGATAGAAGTAATGGATTCACGTGGTAATCCAACAGTAAAAGCAACAGTAGAACTTAGTGATGGAACAGTTGAGAGTGCTATAGTGCCTTCAGGTGCAAGTACAGGTAAACGCGAAGCACTAGAGCTTCGTGATGGCGATGAGCGCTACATGGGTAAAGGTGTTTTAAAAGCAGTCGGTCATGTAAATAATGAAATCTCTGATGCTATCATCGGAATGTCTCCTTTTAACCAAGCAGTAATTGATGCAACTATGAAAGAAGTTGATGGTACTGAAAACTATGGTAAATTAGGTGCGAATGCAGTACTTGGTGTTTCTATGGCTGTAGCTCGTGCTGCTGCAAAAAGTCTTGGTATGCCACTTTACCGTTACCTCGGTGGTGCAAATGCCATGACTATTCCTACTCCAATGCTTAATATCATCAACGGTGGAAGCCATGCTGATAACTCAGTTGATTTTCAAGAGTATATGATTGTTCCTGTAGGCTTTAGCGATTTTGCAGAAGGTCTTCGTGCATCAGCTGAAGTTTATCATACTTTAAAAGGTATACTAAAAACTAAAAAACATAACACTGCACTAGGTGATGAAGGTGGATTTGCTCCAGATTTATCTTCAAATGAAGAGCCTATTCAAATCATTATCGAAGCTATTGAGGCTGCTGGTTACAAGCCAGGTGAGCAAATAGCTATCGCTTTAGATGTAGCAGCTTCGGAGATTCTTTCTGAGGATGGTAAAGGTTATAGACTAGATTCTGAAAACCGTACTGTTACATCAGCAGAGCTTGTTGATTATTATGTTGATTTATGTAATAAGTATCCTATTGTATCTATCGAAGATGGTCTCAACGAAGAAGATTGGGATGGTTTCAAACTTATGACTGAGAAACTTGGTGACAAGATTCAGATAGTTGGTGATGATCTTTTTGTTACAAATGCGAACATTTTAGCTCGTGGTATCCGTGAAGGTATTGCAAACTCTATTCTCATCAAGCCTAACCAAATTGGTACAGTTAGTGAAACTATGCTAACAGTGCGTTTAGCACAACGCAATGGTTACACTTGTGTTATGAGTCACCGTTCTGGTGAGAGTGAAGATGCATTTATCGCAGACTTCGCTGTTGCTCTTAACTGTGGTCAAATCAAAACGGGTTCAACTGCTCGTGGCGAGAGAACTGCTAAATATAACCGCTTACTTGAGATTGAAAATGAAGTTGTATATGGTGAGTACTTAGGTGCTGCACTTTTTAACTAAATTTAGAGTATAACTCATGCAAAATGAAGAACTTTTTGGGGGCATCGATACGACTGAGAGTATAACTCAGAAACATCTAGGCCTTTCATTAAAGAAGTTCTTTTTTCTCTTCTCTATAGTAGTTGTTCTTGGTGTTTACCTTGGAATTTTACTTTACGGAACATCCTCTTTAGAAATTCTTTTTGGCTTGCAAGATTATGAAGTTTATCTTCAAGATGAAGTGAGTCGATTAAAACTAGAAAATGCTGACTTGCAACGCGAATACTTTGAACTCAAAGAGATAAGTGCACAATAAATCCTATAATTTGCTATAATGTTTAGAAATAAAACAAGGGTCTATATATGCTAAAACTTTTAGTGATTTTTCTTTTTCTACTCAGTTCTTTAAGTGCCCGAGAAAACCCTTTTTTCCCTTCAAAAAATGAAACTGACATTCCTCTAAGTACTAATATTGTCTCTGTTTTACAACCCTTAAAGCGTGCAACACTAACACTTCCCTCCACTGCTAGAACATTAGAGAGCATAACCATAACATACAAGAACCTAGACGGCTCAATAGTCAGTAAAAAAGAGTTACTTGGCAACAGTGTTGACTGGCATTTACCTATTTTTATTTCTCAAGATATAGGTGGAAATGAAAAAACACCTCAGCCTAAATCTATCTCGAAAAAAAGTGAAAAATTCACTAAGATAGCCTCTTTACCTTTTATATCATTATACACAAGCAAACAACGTCTAAAAATAATTACAAAAGATAAAATGCTGAGAAATTTTCTGCTAACTAAACCTCATAGAATTGTTTGTGACTTTGAACGCGATCTTGACATTAGAAGTTACGAGAAAAAAGTCACAACTCACTCTCAAGTAAAAAGAGTTAGGTTTGGAAATCATAAAGGCTACTATAGAGTTGTGATAGAGCTAGATGGTCATTATAAATACAAACTCACAGACTATAAAAATGGATACTACATTAATCTTTTATAATTAGGAACAAGCAATGAAATATATTTTAGCCTTTATCTTTACACTCTCTCAGCTTTTAGCACTCTCCAACTTAGAAGTAGCACAAAAAAGTGAAGATGCTATGAGTGGGTTTGATGATGCGACATCTACCATGCAGATGACACTTATAAATGCAGCAGGACAACAAAAAGTACGTACTATGAAGATGCAAGTACTTGAGGGTAAGGATGAAGACAAGTCTCTTATGGAATTTTTAACACCTGCAGATGTTAAGGGTACAAAATTTTTGTCTTATGAGCATGTAAACAAAGATGATGACCAGTGGTTGTATCTTCCAGCACTCAAACGTGTTAAACGCATTGCTAGTAAAAATAAATCGGGTGCATTTATGGGAAGTGAATTTTCTTACGAAGACTTAAGTGCCTTTAATGTTAAGAAATATATCTATGAAGATGCACCAGCTACTCTAAGTGGAAACTTATATATTATACAAAGTAAACCTGTTTCAAAATACTCGGGATATACTAAACTTGTCTCTTACATTGATTCAAAAACATTTTTGGTACAAAAGATGGAGTACTTTGATAGAAAAAACGAGCTTTTAAAAACTGCAATTTTTGAAGATTATAAGCATTTTACAAATGTTTACAGAATCGGAAAAATCACAATGAAAAACTCACAAAATGACAAGACAACTATCTTAGTTTGGTCTAATCAAAAGATAGGAACAGGTTTAAAATCAAAGAACTTTCATAAAAGATACTTGAAGTAATGAAACACTTAGTTCTGTTGTTCTCTCTTTTAACATCAGTACTAGCAGATATTGACATCACAGGACATTTTGACTTGGACTCTCAGTTTTATCTCAAAGCACCACAAGGAAAAAATACAAACTCCTTTACAGCTAAGCAGACTTTAGAGATTAACTACGAAGAAGACTCTTTGAGTATTTATGCAAACTTACATGCTCAAGAAGCTTATTATGATTTCACTTCCCAAGATACAAAAACTGAGAGAACATTTACCCGAGTAGATGAACTCTACCTCAAGTATGATTTTGATGATGATGCTCTAAAGGCTGGAAAAAGCATAGAATTTTGGGGCTCACTTGAACTACGAAATATTGTCGATGGTTTTAATCCAAGAGATTTTCGTAATGATTTTTTTAGTAATGACAAACTCGGAGTTTATAATCTTGCATACTCACACTACTTTGAAAACTCAGAACTCTCACTCATAGCGAAACTTCAAGAAGAGAAACAGTTGATGGGGGCCCAGCCTTATGTTTACTACTTTTTTCCATCTTTTGTCACATACGATGGTACCCTCAATACTCAAGATAGTATACATCGACCCTCTATTTATCTAAAATTTACTGGTTCAACAGATACAGAGTATGCAATAGACTATGCTTTTATATATGAAAATGGATACGATTCACAGCGCTACTTTGCAACTAATACACCCCAAAATATCAATCCTTCTTCCCCCACATTTGGTCAAGCTACACGCTTTGAAGAAAATGCTTATATAGTCAACAAGTTTATGACTTACAATACTTTAGTTGTGGGTAGTACTTTAGTAAAACTTGAGGCACTCTATGCAAAAGTAGATGAAGACCCTTTTGTAGGGGACTACTCGCATATCGCACTCGGACTTGAACATACCCTAGAAAATATTTACGAGAGTCATGCCCTTGGACTTATCGCTGAATACTACCGTTATGATACTTATGAATCAGACAAATATGATGATTTAGCACTCTTTGAAACTATGCAAAATGATTTATTTTTAGGAATACGGTACACACTTAACAATGCTAATGACAGCTCTTTTGTTGGTGGTGGAATCTTTGACTTGGAGTATAATGAACAGGTTTACTACTTGAAGTTTGAGAGTCGTGTGGCGGAGAGTTTTAAAGTCGCCCTTGATTACTACTATATAGAACCTTCAACAACTGACTTAACAGCTTATGCACTCTTAGGTGAGCATCAAAAACTAGGTGTAAATATTGCCTATTATTTTTAAGGAAAAAAATGGAAAATTTTGTAAACAGAGTTATTAAGTTTAGATGGGCTATTGCTATTATTATCCCACTTATCACAATTATGATGGCATCATCACTCAAAAATCTAGAGTTTGAGGGAAGTTATAGGATTTGGTTTGGGGAAGAGTCAAAGATACTCAAAAACTATGATAACTTTCGTGCTATATTTGGAAATGATGATACTGTCACGATTATGTTTACAAATGAAGATGGTATTTTTACTAAAGAAGCACTTACATCCATCGATAACATCACTCAAAAACTATGGCAAACGCAGTATATCGCTAGAGTTGACTCTATCACTAACTACCAGTATGTTCATACAGATGAAGAGTACCCTGATGAAGTAGTTATTGAAGATTTTATAGAAGATCCGCAGAGTTACACAAAAGAGGAATTAGAGGAAAAAAGAAGTATTGCACTAAAAGAAGATATCATAGTCGGTAAACTCATCTCAAAAGATGCAAAGACTACTATGATTGCAGGTCGAATGACTCCAAAAGCAGGAGATGACCCAGAAGTTAGTTTCAAACTTCGTGATTCAGTTTTAAAAATCATTGCTCCCGAAGAGAAAAAGAACGCTTATAAGTTCTTTCTTGGTGGAGGTCCTATTATAAACACCTCTTTTATAGAGATTGCACAGCATGATGGAGGGGTATTTACACCTGCTGTGATTGTCGTTGCTATGATTTTACTACTACTTATATTTAGAAAATTTTCTTCTATGTTTATAAGTATTATCGTAGTTATCTTTACATTTTTAATAGTCCTTTCTATTCAAGTTCTTTTAGGTTTTAAACTCAACAACTTTACTGCAAATATACCTGTATTTGTTGTAGCCATAGGTATAGCTGATGCTATGCATCTTCTTTGGATTTATACAATGGCAAGAAAAAAAGGTATGGATAACTATGAGTCCATTCATTACTCTGTAAAGAAAAACTTTTTGGCAATTTTCCTAACTTCTATTACCACTTCTATCGGTTTTGCTTCTTTAGGTATCTCGGCTGTTGTTCCCATACAGACACTAGGTATTGCAACTGCAAGTGCTGCTCTGCTTGCATTTGTTTTAACTATACTTTTTGTACCTGCGATGCTTGCCATACTTAACCCAAACATCAAAGCAGATGAGAAGATTCAAGTACACAACAACCATCCCGTTGCAGTTTGGTATACCCACTTTTTAAGTAAAAATGCTAAAGTTATTTTAACCCTCAGCACTCTGCTTTTTCTAGGTTTAGGGGCAGGAATATTTCAAGCAAATGTTGATTCAAATGTTGTTAAGTACTTTAGTGAAGATTTTCCATTTCGTGTCTCTATAAACGAAATGCAGGATAAGCTAACAGGACCTATGTCTTATGAAATAGTTGTAGATTCTAAAGTAAACGATGGCATAAAAGATCCTCTCTTTTTAAGAACTGTAGAAGATTTTTATACAGAATTTTATACCGAGTTTGATGATGTAAGGCATATTCACTCTCTTCTTGACATAGTAAAAGTATTTAACAATGTTATGGATGGCAGTAAAACTATCCCTCAAAGTAAAGAGTTAGTTGCACAGTACTTACTACTTTACTCCCTCTCTTTGCCTCAAGGGATGGAAATAAATGACAAAATGGATATAAATGAAAGACTTCTAAGAGTTACTGCTTCACTCAACCTTGTTGATACTTCTAAAGATTTAGAAATGATAGCATGGATTGAGAACTGGTGGAGTAAGACACCCTACTCTGCTACAGTAAACGGACAAACAGTAATGTTTGCACATATGCAGCATGATATAACTTCTACCCTTATAGAGTCTATTACTCTTGCTGTTGTAACCATCTCTATCATCATGCTACTTATCTTTAGAAACTGGAGAATGTTACCTCTTTTCATCGTGCCAAATATCTTACCTATTGCCCTTGTTGTTGGAGTGATGGGTTGGTTGCACATAGACATCGACATGGGTGTAGCAATTGCTGGTGCTATCATCATAGGGGTCGCAGTTGATGATACTATTCACTTTATGGTCAAATACATAGAGGCTCGTAAACGCGGAGACTCTTTGGAAGATGCGATGAAGTATGTGATGAGTTATGCAGGATCAGCTATCATCTTTACGACCATAGTTCTCAGTCTTGCATTTTTAGTTTTTATCTTTAGTGACTTTAATCCAAACTATCATTTTGGTGTTGTAACAGCTTCTGCTCTTATTATCGCAGTTATTGTCGACTTAGTTGCTTTACCAGCACTGCTTATGCTCATAGACAAGAATGAAGAATCACTTCTAAAATAATGCTATAATTGCATCCATGAATCAACTACAAGACTACTTAAATGCTCACGAAATAAGTGATATGCATCCTACTGATATTGCTAAGATTTTAAAAGGCTTAAGTGATGATGCATTTTCTGATGCTATTAAACTTGTACCAAAAGATCTTGTCGGAGATGTAGCACTTGCTCTTCCTGATAGATATTTTGATGATGTAGTTGAAAACCTAAGTGTAGATGAACTCTCCCACGCAGTTACAGAACTTGAGTCTGATGATCAGGCTGAGTTTATGCAAGAGCTTGAAGAGCTTGATGAAGATGTAGCGAGTCAAGTTTTTGATAACCTTCATGAGGATGATCAAGAAGAGATACAAAAACTTAAGACATATGATGAAGATAAAGCCGGTGCACATATGCAACTTGAGCTTTTTACTGCTAATAAAGATGAGATAGTACAAGATGTTATCAAACGTTTTGCACAACTTAGAAAAGAAAATCATGTTGAAAATGTTCAAAACCTTTTCATCACTGATGAAGATAAAAAACTTAAATATGCTGTCGGGTTAGATGATCTTCTTATCTTTGACTTTTCTAAAACAGTCATAGAAAATATAGAGGCAAGCCAAGAGAGTTTTGAGCCTATAAAAGCTGTAGACACAGATGCCATAAAAGAAGTTGTGCATGTTTTTGAAGAGTATGACCTCTCTGTTTTAGCCATCGTAAATGCTTATGGTGTTTTACTCGGTCGTATCACCTCCGATGATATTTATGACATCATAAATGAGCATGCAACTGAGCAGATGTATAATCTTGCTGGAGTTGATGATGAGGCGGAAGAAGATGAAGAGATCCTTCCAGCAGGACGAAAACGTGCAACTTGGCTCGCATTTAATCTTCTCACAGCTATAGCTGCCTCACTTGTTATAGGTCTTTTTGCAGAGACTTTGCAGAGTATGGTAGCACTTGCTGTTTTGATGCCAATTGTAGCTTCGATGGGTGGTAATGCAGGAACACAAAGTCTTACCGTTGTTGTGCGCCAACTTGCTCTTGGAGATATCTCAAAAGGTGATGCGATGCGTATCATCAAAAAAGAGGTAACTATCGCACTTGTAAATGGTCTCTTATTCGCTATAATAATAGGAATTATCGCAGCCCTCTGGTTTGACACTCAAATGTTAGGAGTGGTTATAGCATTAAGTATGCTTATAAACCTCTTCTTTGCAGGGCTTTTTGGAGCTAGTGTTCCTCTTCTTTTAAAAAGAATGGATGTAGACCCTGCTATTGGAAGTACTGTTATTTTAACAACTATTACCGATGTTGTAGGCTTTTTTAGCTTTTTAGCACTTGCAACATATATATTACTATAAGGAATTTGTAAAACTTGGATTTATTAATACTATTTTTTGTCCTCTCTGTTAGCGTTTCATTTATCTGCTCTGTTTTAGAGTCAGTACTACTTTCTATAAATATGTCCTATGTAGCTGTTTTAGAAAAAGAGCGACCTACTGCAGGACAACTACTTCGTATACAAAAAGAAAATATCAACAAATCCATAGCAGGAATTTTAATACTCAACACCATTGCAAACACTTTAGGTGCAGCTGCAGTTGGTGCTCAGGCAGCTCTTGTTTTTGGAAACGATGCTGTTGTCATTGTATCTATCGTTTTAACTTTTGCTATTTTGTTTTTAAGTGAAATAATCCCTAAAACGATTGGTGCGATGTACTGGAAGAGTTTAGCACCAATTGCTTCTCAGTTTATCCGTATATTTATCTGGATTACATACCCTATAATTCTTATGACCCTTTTTGTGACAAACAAGATAGGTAAAGGTGTTGAAGATGTGAATTCTCTCACAAAAGAAGAACTCTTAGAGTCTATGCTTCAAAGTGAAGATGATGGTGTCATAGATGAAAAAGAGTCTGATGTCATCGAAAACATCTTAAATCTTGACAACATTAAAGTAAGTGAAGTTCTAACTCCTCGTTCTGTTGTGTTTGCTCTTGATGAGACGATGGCAATAAAAGAAGTTATAGAGACACAAGAAGCGATATTTAAATTTTCACGTATTCCTGTATACAAAAATAGTATTGAGAATGTTACAGGTTTAGTGCTTACCAAGAAAATCTTTAAACAGGCACTTACAGATGACAGTGTAACGCTCGAGTCTATCAAAAAAGAGATGTTTTCTATAAATGAAAATGTTCCTGTAAGTAAAGCACTTGACATGTTCATAGCCAAAAAAGATCATATGTTTTTAGTGATGGATAATTACGATCAAACCGATGGAATTATTACACTAGAAGACTGTGTTGAAACTATTTTAGGTGTTGAAATTATGGATGAAAGTGATACCACAGAAGATATGCGCGAATTAGCTAAACGAAAAATGAAATTAAAACGTAAAGCTAAAGAAAACACATAATCCCTATGGTAAATAAGGAGAAAGAAAGAGTGGTTCCTGCCCTTTCGTAAGAGTATTATAAGATACAAATGTAAATAAATTGTGAATGGACTTAATCTCTGTCTACATTCCAGGTATTCGAGGAACTTTCCCTAATTTAGAGTTTCTACAGTAAGCACCCCATCCTCGTTTGAGCCAGTGCCCTACCATAGGCATAGGTAGCATAAAAGCACGTTTGGCATCACGGTATACAAAAGCTGCACCGTCCCCACTATCCATCACACAGATAATATTTATGTGTTTTGCATAGCCTTTGAAATCATCTCTCCCATTTTCTCTTGCATGGATGTTAAAAGCTACATTTTTAGCCATCAGTTCTGCCATATGTCCTTGTTTGGCTCCCCAGTCTTGACCTACAAGTGCTGCAGCGTCGCCAATGGCATAGATATTTGTCATAGAGCCATCAGCATTTAATACATTTGAGTAATCATCAGTTTGTATAAATCCTGCCGCGTTTTGAGGAAGATCAGAGTTTATAATGAGCTCATGTCCGTGTCCCGCAGGGATAAACATAGTAAAATCAGACTCTAAGAGTATGTCATCTTCAAATCTTATGCCCTCTTGTGTAAATCCAGTTATTTTTTTACCAATTTGCTTTTTAATATCAAGTTTTTTAAAAAAAGTTTCCATCATTGTTAAAGCTTGAGGTCCCATTCTCGCCCCAGGTTTAGCCATAGGAGCAAAAAAAGTAAGTTCAAAGTTGTCTCTAATTCCTTTTTTCTTGAGCATATTGTGTACATTAAACAGCAGTTCAAACGCAGGACCACCACGAACAGCAGAGTTGTCTTTAGGATTACCACCAAAGCCCATAGCGATTTTACCACTCCCTTTTTCTACAAGTGCATCTAAAGCATCACGGATTTTGAGAGAATCTTCTGGCTTGCCACAGATAGAGAGAGTATTTTCTATACCCTTATGTTTCATCTTTGCAGCACCTAAACCAATGATAAGATAATCATAGTCATTGATAATACCTTGTGAAGAGAGAGTAACAGAATTGTCCTCTTTGGAGATGTTAGTGACACTATCTATTATGAGTTTAAAACCATGTACATCTTTAAGCTGATGCAAGTCAACACAAACATCCTTAAACTCACTTGCATGAGTAGGTACCCATATAGAGGTAGGATAGATATAGAAGTAGTCGCGTTCACTCACTAAGGTCACATCATAGTTTAATTTTTTAAGGTGTATGGCAGAGTCAAGTCCAGCAAAACCACCACCGAGTATTAATATTTTTTTCATTTGTACCTCATTTGAGAATATTATATTTTAATTATAATAAATATAACTTTAAAGCTATTTTTTATTTAAATAGTATACCGCCAACATGCTTATACAACCACCAACAATAATATGTAACTCTATCGCTTCATCTAAGATAAACCATGCACTTAGAAGTGCGAAGAATGGAACCAAGAACATAAACGAACTTGTTGTCTGACTTCCAAGCTTTGAAGATGCCATAAAAAAGATGGTAGTAGCGACTGCTTGACCAAAAACAGCGAGATAGATAAGTGATACCCAAAACTTCCAACCCTCATCAAATACACTCAGTAGGTCTGCATCAAAAGCATAGATAAACGATGCAATAGTAGCAATAATAGAGATAAAAAAACTATAATGAATGGGATGTACATGTTTTGCAGAGTGTTGTGAGAGAAGAGTTACTCCTGCCCAGACTAAAGCACAGAGTAAAAAGTAGATGTTTGAGCTTTGTAAAAAGAGTGATACATCATCTAACTCTAAGAGGATGAAACCTCCAAGAAGTCCAAGAAATAATGAAAAGTACTGGATGGAAGTAAGATGTTTTTTATAAAGCAGTGCAAAGAGTATAAAAGTCAAAACTGGGCTAAATGTGGTGATGATAACACTTCCACTTCCAGCAAGTCCAGCAGATATACCAATAAAAGAAAAAACCATAAATAAAATATTTAAAATAGAGCTACTTCCTATGTACAATAAGGCTTTTTTATTGAGTACAATGGGTTGATTAAAAATATAGAGTATCGGAATAAAAGTCAGGCTCATAAGAAAAAAACGCCAGAAGATGATAACCTCTATAGTTTGAGTGTATGTGAGAATCTTCAGTGCTGTCCAGCCACCACCCCAAAGGAGCATGGCTAGAAGTAAGAGGTACTTAAACTTCTGTGTTTCGTTTTTCATATGTGTCTATTATTTTTGTCACTACTAAGTCTGATGTTACATTGAGTGAGGTGCGACACATATCAAGGATTCTATCTACGGCAACGACTACTGCGATATACTCAACTGGTAAGCCTAACTGATTAAGGATAACAACCATCATAACAAGCGATGCACTAGGAAGAGCCGCTACTCCGATGCTTAGAGAAACAACTGTCACTCCAAGAAGAACTTGATCACCAAAACTAAGGACTGTACCTGAGATGTTAGCGATATATAAAACCGCGATGGTAAGATAAGCAGCTGTTCCATCCATAGAAACAGTAGCCCCAAGAGGAAGCACAAAGGAAGCTGTTTTTTTATCAACACCTCCTACCTCTTCTACTATACGCATACTTACAGGAAGTGTAGCTGCAGAAGAAGCAGTTGAAAATGCCATGATAGTTGCTTCTCTAACTGAAAGCATATACTCGATTGGATTTATCTTTGCAAAAAACTTCAAAACTAAAGGAAGTGTAATAACACCATGAAAGATGATAACCCCCACAACAAGCAAAATGTACTCATACAGACCTAAAATCACATCAATACCTTGATCGGCTATGACATAAGAGATGAGTGAGAAGACACCTATGGGAGTGAGTTTTATAATCCACTCAGAGACTATGAGCATTGCTTCACTCACAGAAGTGAAAAAGCTTACAAGAGGTTCTTGTTGTTTTTCTATAAGGTGCAAAGATGCCACACCAAAAAGTACTGCAAAAACTATTATCTGCATCATAGAACCACTACTTAAAGAGTCAAAAATATTTGTTGGTATAAAACTCAAAAACATCGCTTCTAAAGAAAAAGGTGCCACAGTATGAGCTTTAGCAAACTCTAAACCCTCACTACTTATATGCTCCCCAATATGAAAGATATTCATAGCAACTATAGCCAAGATAGTTGCAAGAGCCGTTGTTAACATATAAAGCCCAATAGTACGAATACCAAGGCGTTTAAGATGCTCAATGGAGCCTAAACCTAAGATTGCTACAAAGATACTAGAGAAGACTAAAGGCACGACTATCATTTTAAGAAAGTATATAAATGCAGTACCTATGACTTTTTGTTTGAGTGCTAGTTCTGGAAGTAGTAAGCCAAAAATTACACCGAGGATGATGCCGAGTATCACTAGTGTATTTGTTGTAGTATATTTTTTTAGTTTTTGTATCAAATTTATCCCTTTAAAGGCATTATTTTAGCATAATAACCTTATTAAAGTAGGTTTTTCTTTATCCAGTGCGAGAGTACATAAAGTCCCCAAACATGCTGTTTAAAATTCCCCGTACTTGTACCCTTAATGTACTCATCTAGTTTCTCATCTGTGAACAAGCCTGTTTGTCTGTTTACTTCTTTGATGAGTTCTATTTTTTTGGAGTTTATGAGGTACTCCATATATGGATTTGAAAAACCTTTCTTCTTGCGTTTGAGTATCTTCTCATCAAGTTTACCCTGCATCACTTTTTTGAGTAAAGATTTTGTAATACCCCCTTCGTAACGGAACTTTGGGTCTATACTAAAAACAGTTTCCACAAGTTTGTGATCTAAAAATGGAGTTCGTGACTCGATAGAGTGAGCCATACTTACACGGTCTAGTTTTGTTAAAAAGTGCTCTGCTTGAAAAAGATTTAAGTCTATATAGGAGTACCAAGTGGACTCGTCTATGTGCTCTGAATTTACGAACCTTTCTCTATATTCTGCTAAGTATTTCAGACTTGTATTATCTTTGACATTTCGCTTTAGTAAGAGGTTTTTTTGCAGGTCCGTAAAACTCTCTCCACTTGTACGAAAGAGTAGAGTATCATCAAAAATACGCTTGTACCACTCCCACTCTCTGTTCATGGAAAAGTTCGCACGAAAGTACTTCTTAAGCCAGTTTTTATGCACTAAGTTTCCGGCACTCTCGATGTCAAGATACTCAAAATACTGTCTATAACCTAAAAAAAGTTCATCGCTTCCCTCTCCACTCAAAACTACTTTATGCCCATCTTCTTTTATTTTCTCAAAAAGTAGGTAAAGAGGAACAGATGCCGGATCATTGAGTGGTTGGTCAAGTGTGTCCAAAACTTTATCACTAGCCTCTATAAATATCGCTTCATCTATCTCAACATCTGTGTTTTGTATGCCTAAAAAGTCAGCTGTATCTCTTGCATTTTCCCTTTCATCATACTTTTTAAACTCCTTATACCCGAGTGTATATGTCGGTAAATTTAGACCTTGTTTCTTTGCATAGTAGTTTATTGTTGCACTATCTATACCTCCTGAGAGAAGCGATGCAGTTGAAACATCACTATTTAAACGCAGCTCCATTGACTCCTCTAAAGCTTTTTCTATACTTTTTACAGCTTCATTCACATCTGTAATAATATTTGGTTTAGTAGATAAAATATCATAATATCTTTGAATAATCAAAGTATTATTTTTATAAATAGCATACTCTCCAGCAGCTAAAGTACATATATCTTTAAAAAAAGTAAAGGGTGGCGAAGGTGCTAAAAAAGAAAGGTAGGAAAGGAGAGCATCTTCATTCATCTCATTTTTTTTGAGATATGGCACCAGAGCTTTTATCTCCGAAGCAAAAATAAATGAGTCGCCATTGAGATAAAAAAGAGGCTTTTTCCCAAGCCTATCTCGAAAAAGGTAAAGAGTATCTCCATCAAGAAGTGCGATGGCAAACATACCTCTTAAGTGCTGTACAAAATCGACTCCCCATTTAAGATAAGCTGCGATGATTACCTCTGTATCACTCTGTGTTTTAAACTCAAAATTTAGCTCGCGTTTGAGTTCTTCAAAGTTGTAAATTTCACCATTAAAGGAGAGTAGAATATTTTGATGTTTGAGAGGTTGGTTTGAGCGGTGATGTGAATCTTGTATGCTTAAACGCTGGTGTGCGAAAAAAAGTCTCTCTTTTTGGATGATTCCACAGTGGTCAGGTCCACGATGTGATAGTAAGTTGAGGGCTTTTTTTGCTTTTACTTCACTATACTCGCCAACTATTCCAAATATTCCACACATATAGCAAGAACCTCTCAAAAGCAATTTTTTAAAATACTAACATAAACTTCTAAAACTAAAATTTCTCTCTTAGTCAGCTTATAGGATTTATAGTGTAGAATTATACAATTAAATTTAACACAAAGATATTATAATGCAGACAAAAGAAGCCGTAGAGATTGGATTTGACAATTTATCTCTTATCCAAAAAATAAACGCTATCGATACTATTATCGATGAAAAAGTTAGAGAATTTTTACAAGCAGATAATGGAGATTTAGACTTTATTGATGCCAAAGAGGAAAATGGACTTACAGATATATACATATCTTATGTTGGTGCTTGTGGTTCTTGTGATAGTTCAGGTGGAACACTTACTTCTATTCAAAGAATTCTTAACGGACAACTTGAAACAGAGAAA
>JALSMC010000326.1 GCA_026987995.1 Sulfurimonas sp.
GTTGATGCCGGTGCTCTGCTTGTGACTGATGTTGATGGAAACCTTGAAGATGATTTAGATTTTCAACTCGCTCAAATTGAGAAAGTATTTAAAGAAAATGGCTGTAATGAGTTTAGAATTGCAAAGGATGATAAGGAAGCTGCTGATATCTGGTTTGCTAGAAGAAATGCTTCTCAAGCGATAACAGTTTATGGAAGTAAAAAACTTAACGAAGATGTAACTGTTCCACGTGCTGCTCTGCCAGAACTTTTAGATAAGTTTAATGCAATTGCTGCGAAGTATGATATTAACATCCCATGTTTTGGTCATACTGGCGATGGAAATGTGCATACAAATGTAATGGTAGATGGTAAAGACCCCCAACAAGTGAAAATAGCTTATCTAGCTATAGAAGAGGTGTTTCAAGCGACTGTCGATTTAGGTGGAACACTCTCGGGTGAGCATGGTATAGGTCTTGCAAAAGCACCTTATATGCGTATGGCGTTTAGTGAAGAGGAGATGAATCTCTTTAAGTCTATAAAGATGGCGTTTGACCCTAACAATATTTTAAATCCTGCAAAAATGGGTCTTGCTTAAAATGAAAATCGAACTCACTCAAGTTTACAAACAAGTAAAGTTTTGGGTGAGTACCTTTGTTGACAAAGAGTTGACACTCTTTGCAGCAAGTCTTAGTTTTTATACTATTTTTACTATTATCCCTCTACTTTTGATTATGCTGACTATTTTGACTTCACTGCCTAGTTTTGCAGAGCATTATGAGAGCATAAAAGGTTTTATATTTTCAAACCTTATGCCTGTAAACTCTGAACTTGTTATGGATAAACTTGATATTTTTTTGGAGAACTCTTCAAAAATGGGGATGATAGGTTTTGCTATGATTTTAGTAGCATCACTGCTTTTTTTCAAAAATTTTGAGTATATTGCGAACAAGATATTTCATGCGAAACCTCGAACACTTTGGGAATCTATCACGACCTACTGGACGATGCTTACACTTACTCCTATGGCACTTGGGGCATCTTTTTACATAACAGGCTACATCGCAACCCTCATGGCCTCAAACTCGCTTACTTCAGGGCTAAACATCTTACCTTTAGTACCCTATGTTATTATCTGGGCACTTTTCTTTCTTATTTTTCAGATAGGAGCAAATGCGAAGATAAATCCTCGTGCTTCACTTATTAGCTCTTTTATCATCTCTATTATCTTTAGTGTGAGTAAAAATGCTTTTATTTATTATGTTTTTATGAACAAGTCTTACACTACGATGTACGGCTCTTTTGCTATAGTGATGTTTCTCTTTTTATGGATATATGTCTCGTGGATTATCTTTATCTATGGTTTAAAACTATGCTACATTATAGATAGCATATATAAAAGAGGCAAAAGCATAGAGCAAAAGTAGCATAAGAAAACTTTTTTTATAAAGACTTAAAAGTGAAAGTACAATAGCAACTACTAAATACTGCAACTCATAAGTAATCAAAACAGCATGAGTATCTACATACATAAACTTCTCTAAAAGACTGTCAAGCAAACTTCCAAAACCTAAAATATGTAGAAATATTGAGAGAGGATAAAAGAGAGTAAAGAGTGAAGTGTAGATGATAGAGAGTGGGTGGTAGAGACTAAAGTTACCAAAGATTGCAAGAGAGTATGGAAGCATAAGTAGGTACACCCAAAACGGTACAAGCACAAACTGTAGTAGTTTACTCAAGTGTTTAAAATGAATCAAAAAAAGAAATATATAAAACACACCACTCATACTCAACCAAAAACCTATGCTAAAAAAGAGCCTTGGTGCAAGTGAGATAATGAGTAATAGAGTGAGGATGAGAGTCTGCATCGAGATGATTTTTACCCCTCTGTCGTATAAAATAAATCCTACAACTAACATAACAAATGCACGGAGCAAAGAGGGTGGAGTACCTAAAAAGAGCAGATACAAAAGAAGTAAGCTAACTATGATGAAAAAGGAGTCCACTTTTGCACTTCTGTAGGGAAAATACCTCTTTTGTAAAAATGCATAGGGGAATTTTATGAGAAAAAAGAGAACACCTGCAAGTACTCCTAGATGAAAACCACTAATAGCGATGAGGTGTGAAACCCCTAAACTAGAGAAAAGTGTTTGAAGTTTATAAGGAAGTGTTTTAGCCGTATAAAGTGCTTGATAAAGTAGTGAGATGTCTTTGTTTGCGTGTTGTGAGTCTATGAAAGTGTTGAATTTTTTTTTGATGGAGTGATTAGGATGAATTTTCAGGATTTTAGAGAAGCAGTAAAAACTTCTCATATAGTCATAGAAACTTATTTTCCCTGCCCATACTTCAAGTTCTACTTCTGAGTATTTAATATCAGCGAGTTTTGAGTTGGCAGTGGTATAAAAACTAAAACCTTTATCACTTGTAAGTTTGAGTACTTGATAGATTTTTATTTTTCCAGTTTTACTCTCTTTCGTTTTGGAGTACTGTTTTACAACAGTGGCATTTACAAGTTGCGAGTCAAACTTTGTAAGTTCTTTGTAGTTATGAAACTCTAAAGCGAGGCTCAGAGAAAGAAGAGTGAAAATTAAAATAGCAAAATGAAGATAGTCTCGCTTGTTGGTAAAAAGCGAAACCTTTTCTAGCATTTAAAGTTGGGGAATATCTATCTGAGGGACATTCATCTCAGCCGAAGATGTGTCAATATTTTCATAAACAGTCTCCACACCAGCACTAAATGCAGGAGCATCCACAAAACGAGTAAGCTTCTTCTGAAAGATAAGTTTTACATGACCCGTTGGACCATTACGCTGTTTTCCGATGATGATTTCAGCCTCTTCTTCCTCTTTTTCTACATACTCAGAGACAAACTCTTTACCCTCAGCCTTAGCCGCTTTTTCGCGCTCTTTTTCTTCTTTATAAAGATAGACATCATCACGGTACACAAAAAGAATGATGTCTGCATCCTGCTCAATAGAACCAGACTCACGAATATCACTCAGCATTGGGCGTTTATCATTACGAGACTCAACACCACGGTTAAGTTGAGAAAGTGCAACCACAGGCATCTCAAGCTCACGAGCAAGCATCTTTAGCCCACGAGAGATTTCAGATACTTGTATGTGTCTGTCTTGTTTTCCGATACCCTGCATAATTTGAAGATAATCAATAACAGCTATCTCTATCTCAGGATGTTGGTTTTTGAGTTTACGAAGTTTACTTCTAAGTTGGTTGATATTTAAGCTACCTTGGTCATCCACATAAAGTTTCGCAGAGTTCATTTTATCCACAGCACCATTGAGTGCACTCCATTGGTTATCGTTCATATCACCCACACGAAGTTTTTGAAGAGGTATAGAAGTCTGTATGGAAAGTAAACGAAGCATCAACTGTTCTGCAGGCATCTCTAACGAGAAAAAAGCAACACCCTTGCCTTGCATGATAAGGCTGTTTACAGTGTTGAGTATAAACGATGTTTTACCCATTGCCGGACGAGCCGCGATGATGACAAGGTCACCTTTACCAAAACCCGTTGTCATTTTGTTGAGTTCAGCAAAACCAGTGTCGACTCCAACAAGCACAGAGTTACCACGGCGTTTCATCTCTTTGATGTACTCCATAGTGTCAAAAGTCATCTTTGGTGCATCTTTGAAGTCTGAAGTCTGGTTGTCTTGTGTTATTTCATAGAGCTTTTTCTCTACTATGTCTATGACTTCAGCTGATGGGAGTTCCTCTTCAACAGTCACTCTTTTTATCTCTGTAGTGAGTGTTAAAAGGTGGCGTTTGAGTGACTTATCTTTAACTTCATCAACATAAGCTTGTGTATTTGAGATAGGATTCGCTGCGAGAATTTCTAGCATAACCTGCTCATCAAACTTCTTGGCTTTAATGAGCTCTTTTTTGATAAACTCTTCATCAATAGGCTGATCTTTTTGAAGTAAAAGCATCATAGCGTTAAATATCTCTTGATGCGCAGGGAGATAAAAATCATCTACCTTAAGAGCAACGGAGAGTTCATCAAACTGACTTGGTTCAAAAACGATTGAACTCAGTATGGAGCGTTCAAAGGCTAGGTTGTAGAGGTTGTCTTGCATTATTTACTAGCCTCAGCCATCTTCTCAACCTCATAAACAAACTTATCTACAAGCTCATGCTCATCTAGGTTAGCGATAACTTCGCCTTTAACCATAACAAGACCTTTTCCCTTACCGTAAGCGATGGCTACATCAGCGTGAGCGGCTTCACCTATGGCGTTTACTACGCAGCCCATCACTGAAACATTTAGCGGTGTTTTTATATGTGCAGTGCGTTTTTCTATCTCAGCTACGGCTGTCACTAAGTCCGCTTCTATTCGTCCACATGTTGGACATGAGATGATGTTAAGTCCATCAGGCATAGCACCACTGTCTTTAAGAATTGCACGAGCAACATTTATCTCTTCTTCAAGCTCGCCTGTAATGCTCACACGCATAGTATCACCGATACCTTCGAGTAAAAGTGTACCTAGACCAATAGAACTTTTGACAGTTGCATGAAAAAGTGTTCCAGCTTCTGTAACACCCAAGTGAAATGGATAGTGATTTTTAGGACGGAGTTGTCTATAAGCTGCTACTGTTCTCTCAACATCAGAGGCTTTAAGGCTTATTTTGATGTCTGTAAAACCTAAGTCTTCAAGATACTTGATGTTGTACTCAGCAGAAGCCACCATACCCTCAGCAGTCTGTCCATACTTGTTCTCAAACTCTTTTTCTAAACTCCCCGCGTTTACACCGATACGAATTGGGATACTTCTCTCATTACAAGCTTTGACTATCTCTTTTATACGAGACTTTTCACCGATGTTTCCAGGATTAAAACGGATACAGTCAACAGATTCGGCTGCTATGAGGGCTAGTTTATAGTTGTAGTGGATGTCTGCCACAAGTGGAAGGTCTATTTGCTCTTTTATGGCTTTTAATGCAAGTGCATCCTCCATATCAGGAACAGCTACACGCACGATGTCACAGCCTGCAAAGTGCAGTCGTTTTATTTGCTCGACTGTTGCATCAACATCATAAGTGTTGGAGTAGGTCATCGACTGTGTGCTTATTGGTGCATCACCACCAACAGCTACATCGCCGACATATATTTTTTTAGTAGGGTATCTTGTTATCATAGAGTGATTTTAGCTTTTTTGGACTAAAAAAGTGTTGAATTATCAAACTTAGAAAAAAAAACTAGTTATACGGGTACTCTGTATGACAATAAGCGTTATCAAATGAACAACATCCATCTGCAATACCCATATTTTTTAGACCTTTATCAAATGCCCAATAGTGCTTATAGCTTCCATCCCGTAAAAATTCAAAAGCACTTACAACATCACTTGCATTGGAGTCTTTAGCAATTGCAATATCATTTGCTAAGTCATTAATATCAACAACTTCAATCATACAGCCAACCTCCAGTGCATCTTGTTTTGATTGAATACCTTTAGCAATGAGCTCATTATAAAGAGTTTGAATTTCTGATACACTATACTGACCAGCTGGCATATCTTCAATATCTGCATACATGAGATCAAGATTATTGCCAACAAATAACAAACATTAAATTAAGAACAGAAATTGCTATAAGAGTTAAAAAAAGAGATTCAAATGAGAGTAACTTATAACATTTCAGAGAACGCAAGAGAAGAAATAAATATAGCAA
>JALSMC010000327.1 GCA_026987995.1 Sulfurimonas sp.
GTATGTTTTTTTACACAATCTTCACAAAAAATCACCTCATCTCCACCATATAGACACTCTGTACAAATATATTTAGCATCTTTTTTCTCACATCTATGGCATGGGACTTTTATAGCAGCATTGCGTGCGACTAATTTTATGAGATGTTCTTGTGTACCATGGAACTCTTTTTTAAACTCGATAATTAAGTCGGTTGAGGATCCAAAGTCATAAGTATACTCTGTCTTTTTAGTATGTGTGAGCGACTCTACATACTCATCCATCTCTAATTCATCTCTTCCTTGTCTAAAGCTACTCATATGCCCACAACACTCTAACCAAATATCTCGTAAAAAAGTGTCTAAATGCTCAAGTCGTGCCTTATCTGAGATAAGAACATGCAAAAAGTAGTCTGTTCTGTATTTATCTGTTATTTTAAAAAGATAACTAGAGTCAGCACTCTTATCACTCTCTACGTACTTTTTCGCACATGCACCTACATGTCTCTGTATGCCACTCTTTGCATAAAAACCATGACAGATATTACAAACGACCTTATCCGTAGGACTATAAGCAAAATCAGCTTTTTCATAAAGCACTTGATCTTTATTTTGCTCTATGGCAGTTCTCATTTTCTCTTTTATATCAAATTCTTCATCTTCATACTCCTCTTGAGTAAGCACATCGTTCATATTTCCCTTACTCATCTCATCCATATTCACAAGACTCATAATCATAAATATCTCTTGAAGCAACATTACTATAACAACAAACTCTTTCTCTTTACCAAGGTTGGCAATTTTTGCAGTATCGAGAGTCAAAAGTTGTGAATCCTCCTCAAAAAGTAAAAAACTCTCGGCTATCTCACTCTCATGTGAAGTAGTGCTTTTAAATAGTTTATATTCAGACTGATAATGATTGATGAGATTTTGCAGACACTTTAGTGTATCTTTTCCCATAAATGCCATTATGTCATGAGCAATTTGTGAAATTTCATTCTCTATCTTTTGGCTATCTCCACTACTAATAATCTCTGCTATATCCTGTAAAAGTGCAGCCATAACAGAACCAACTTCAAGTGTATACTCATCTATAAAAGTATCAAAAGTGTTCGCTGCTACACCCGCTCTACTCTCAAGAGAATCTATAAAACCACCACTAGCACTATTAATAATACCAATATACATATAGAGTAGCTCTTCACCTGCATAGAGCTTATCTTTTAAGCCTTTTGTCTCAAAAAAATCTACTATATTTTTAAAATCATTTTTATAATCATTCATTTTAAACATCCTTACAATTTGTTTTTTTCTTATACTCTATATCTAATAGTGTAAAATGCTTTTTAGCATATGCTATCTGCCACTTCTCACGACCTCTCAAGTCTCTCTCTTGTTCGCTTCCCTTTGTTTCTACGACAAATGCACCCTCGCTCTCATCATGTTTTATTATAACAAAGTCTGGGTTATATGTACCTAAGGGTGTTTTTATCTTAAAACTATTTGGAAGTTTTGTGAAAAATTTAACATTTGTATCAGCACAGTTGATAAATTTTTTCTCCGTATCGGAGTCCCAAGCTTCTGCTTCATAAAGACCTCTTTTTGTATCTTCTAAGTTATACCCCTCTATAGTCTCTAAAAAGACATTACTAAACTCATAATAATCATCTATTTTTTTATAAACCAAAGCATCTCTACTCAGCATCTCAAACATCACATCTTCAAACGCTACGACTACCTCTTTGACATAGGCATCACTATTTTTTACAAACTCTTTGACAAACGTATCAAACCCGAAGAGTTCAAATATAGAGATGATGGTTTTACGAGAGAGTCCTATCTCTTTTTCTATGATGTTTACTATGTTTGGGAGTTCCTCTTCATACTCTAGTTTCAGACTTTTTTCATCATTTACAAAACCATCTAAGGCACTATCTAAACTACCAAACTGTTTGAGAATTTTTTTCTCTCTCACTTCTATAGCTTGGAGTTTAAGCACGACTTCCTCTTTATACTTTGAGCTATCTAAATTAATCTCATAGATGGTTTTCTGTTTTAACTTTTTCCACAGTGCTTGAAACTCCTGCATTTGTGCTAAATCAGGACGAATTTTTGCTATTTTTCTTTTTCTTATATCATTTGGTTTTACACCATCACTCACACCACTCACACTATACTCTAGCTGTAGGCTCTTTGCGAACTCATCAAAACTCTCATTGGCTATAACGGTAAGCCTGTTTATGCTTTTATCGTTTATTCTCTCACCCTCTGCGTTTACACAAAGTCTCACACCACGACCTAAAATTTGGCGTTTTTTCATCTCTGATTTTGTATCATTTAGAGTTGTTATGAAAAATACATTCGGATTATCCCATCCCTCTTTTAAAGCACTATGTGAAAATATAAAACTTACATCTTCATCAAAACTCAGGAGTTTTTCTTTATCTTTCATTATCAAATCATAGGTTTTTTTCGCTAGTTTTCTATCGCTATCATTTCCTTTTAACTCATCCACAAAACCACTCTTGCGTTTAGCAAAGTATGAAGCATAAATGTCACTCGCGTTTACATCTTTAAAACTCTTATAATCGACCTTATGTTTGTCAAATTCAGTACAAAAAAAGTTCTCTATCCAGCCCTCTTCCTCTTTTAAAAAATTTGCGACCTTATCTATAAAAAATAGACTGAGTACCTTTATATCTAGTTTTTTGAGCACTTCAAACTTCTCCATATGAAGTTTTATAGCTTCACTTATCTGCTGCTCTTGAACTTGACGTTTAACCTGTCCATTAATCTCATGCAGTCCTAATTTTAAACAATTTTCAAACTGAATAAAGGAGTCTTTATAATTTATTTCATCCACTATAAAACCAGTATAAATAGGATTTTTTGTTTTAGTTTTTAAACTATCATCACCTTTTATCTTTACTATCTTTTTTACAAACTCATCTTTGTTGTTTACTATGAGTTCAAGTGATGACACTGGTCTTTTTGACTTTTTATCTATCTCTATTTTGAGTACATTTATATATATGTCATTGATAGTTTGGTTCTCACTTAAAGCCAAAACATCTATTTGCTTGACAAGTCCACTCGCTAGTGCTTCTTTTGGGCTTAATGAGTACAAAAGGTTGTAAGTGTTTTTGTGAGTAGCAGAGTAACGCAAAGTAAAAAGAGGGTTAAGCTCACTTATAGAGGTTTTAGAAAGTTCACTCTCCATATTTTGTGGTTCATCCAAAATGAGAATTGGTCTTGTTTTTTGAAGAGACTCTTTAGGTGTTCCCACAAAACCTTCTCTAAGTGTATTGAGTACTGTACCACTGCGTTTAAAGCTGTCTATTGTCATAACCATGATGTTGAGAGCATCATCACGTATGAAGTGCTTGAGTGAACCTAAACGCGAGGAGTCATACTCAAAGTAATCATAAGGAAAATTAAACACATCTCTGAAATGACTCTTCATACTAGAGAGTGAATTAAGCACTCCCTCACGAATAGCAATAGATGGCGTTATAATGATAAACTTACTCCAGCCATACTTAGCATACATCTCTAAAATAGTTTTGATGTAAACATAGGTTTTTCCCGTTCCAGTCTCCATCTCTATACTAAAGTCAAGACTCTCTAACTCTTCACTTTTTGAAACCTTATTTTCTTTTTGGATGATGTTTAAGTTCGTAAGTATCTCTTGCTCATCAAGATTCAAAATATTAGAACAAACTGCTTCTCCGTCAAAGATATCATATTCGCTTTCTAACTTAGATTGTCCTACAAAAAGGTCTAGTGTGGCGTTCATAGCTTTTGTTTGGTGGGGTTGGGAGAGGTATTTTATCTGCATAATTCAATACTCTCCCAATCATTTACAAACCCCATAGAAAATAGATTAACATTGGAATATTTTAAGATGAGATTTTTAATCTCATTCTTCAGGTTAAATTCTTCATCACCTATCTTCTCAAGCATAAAAATTATCATCGCTATAACAAAAAATATCTTTTTACTATTTAAAGAATCAAAAACTTTTTGGTTTTTTGGTTTTTTAGGTTCTATCGCTAAAACCTTGTTCCATAGTCTACTATGATGTGCACATATATTTCGTACATATGTTAAGGTATGTAACCAGTTTTCAAAAACAAGAGGTTTTATGTTTATCTCTTGGAGTATCTCTCTTCGATATTTTTCTTTTAAGTTTGCAAATATTTTTGATAAAGTATTAAAAGATATTATCTCTACCATCGACCACACTGGCAAATATTTTTCATCATATTTTTTAAAATACTCTTTGACAAATATCTCTTTTGAACGTGCTGTTTCACTTTTTATAGTGTTCATTACTTCACGATGTTTTACTTCATCATGAAACATATCCATATCAGCATAAGAAAAAGCTCCACTCTGTTTTGCCATAGTATGTGCTAACTGTGTTCGTATGTAGACTTCTATTTTTTCTATCGAGTAAAATATCAAGTTTCTAAATGCTTTATCGAAATAATAAAGCTGTAAAACCTCTTCAAATTTTGCACTATCTTTAAAGCTATTATTCTCTTCATAAAATGGATGAAAGTATGCACTTAATCTAAAGTAGTTAATATGTTGCAGTTTTCTTGTAGAAAATGCTTCATTTACTATGGTTAAGTTTCTTGATTTTAAAAGTTGTGTTTGCTCATCATATGAAAGTGAAGGTTTCGTGTATGAGGGTTTCAAAACAAAACCTCCCCGATTTGCACATTGTAAAGAGGTGGAGGAGATATGTTAGTGGCATTATAGCACAGTATACTGTTAGTGCACTTAACTTTTCTTCTCATAACAAGCATTAAAGTGTCTCTAAATCAAGGTTGGAGTGTAAGTTTAGTTTTACACTATCGCCCAATGCTTTTTCGTAGCAAATAAGTTTTGCTTTCTTTGGCACTGCGTTTATTATGTCGTTTTGTATCTCTTTGTCGAAACAGAAGTAGAACTCTCTGCTCTCTTCATAGAGTTTTGTGAAGTTGTAAACGCCACTCTCTAAAGTCTGTGTTTTTGCACTGAGTGTGAAGCCGTTTTTGAGTCCTACTTCATAGACTAGGTCTAACTCTTTTGCGCCCCCAGTTAAGATATTCTCTTGAAATACACTCATTTTTAGCATTTTCTCTATGGCTTCGAGTGAGTCACTTGGTCTTTTTTTGAGTTCTTTGAACTTTTGGAAGTTTGAGTTATCTAGGTAGTATGACTTAAAGCCATCTTTAAGCCCAAGTTTTTTAATGACTCTTTTTATACGCTCTTTTGTGATGTCGCTTATCTTTTTATAGCCTGCTTTATAAGCTTCACTCTTCTCATCTGTCGCTTCAGGGAGTTGGACTAGGATGTACTTTCTATTGTCCCCATCCTCAGCGTTTAAGTCCATAACAGCATGAGCCGTTGTACCACTTCCTGCAAAGAAGTCTAGGATAATATCATCTTCTTTTGTACACAACTGACATAGCACTTTTAATAAATCCACAGGTTTTGGTGTATCAAATAATACCTTTTCATCAAATAAGCTTTTTATTTTATTTTTTGCTACTTCTGTGAGCCACTTGCAGATTACAAAAAACAACCTACAATTTAAGCTAAATTAAATTTTAAAAAAAGCCTTTCATATCCCATAAATGTTATAATTATCTACCAAAAAAACAATAACT
>JALSMC010000328.1 GCA_026987995.1 Sulfurimonas sp.
ACCAAGACTCAAAAGAACTGACCAAAGAGTTATAGTGCCACTAACAGCTACAACCCCTGCAATAGGTGCTAAACCAAGGGAAATTCCTAAAACAATATGAGCTAAAGAAGAAAATCGTTTAAAGTAAGAGTAAGACCCAAGCACGAGAAGAATAGGAATACTCAGTATAAACGCGAGGGAATTTATCATGTAAGCAACCGCGATAAAGATGAAAAAGTTAACCGCGATAAATATCAAAATACTTGTACTATCTAAACGCCCATCTACATTTGGTCTATCTTGTGTTCTAGGATTTGCTGCATCTACATCACGATCAGCATAACGATTCACACCCATAGCAAAGTTACGAGCCGAGAGTGCTGCTAAAACTCCCATAAATAGAAGCCAAAAACCAAACCAACCATCAGCTGCTACAACCATAGCGATAAAGATAAAAGGGAGAGAGAAGATAGAGTGTTTAAACATCACTAACTCGTTAAAATCTTTCGCTTTTTGTATAACTCTTTGCAACATTTCAGCCTTTCTTATAATTATTAGTTATTTTATCTAAAAGAGCTTTAAAATGATATAATTTCATTATGAATCAACTATCTATCATCGGACCAACTGCCTCAGGAAAGAGTGATTTGGCTATAAAAATCGCTCTTAAAACTAATGCTTATATACTCTCAATAGACTCCCTAAGCATCTATAAAGAGATAGATATAGTCTCAGCAAAACCTACACAAGAAGAACTTGAAACTGTAAAGCATTTTGGTATAAATATTTTAGACCCTGATGCATACTTTAGTGTAGACATCTTTATCTCACTTTATAAAGATGTGGTCAAACAATGTAAAGAAGATGGTAAAAACTTAGTAATAGTTGGTGGCACCTCTTTTTATCTAAAGTCTTTGATGCAAGGACTCTCTAGTTTGCCAGAGATAACACAAGAAATAAAAAGTAAAGTTAGTAAACTTTTAAAAGATTTACCTGCATCTTATGAACTACTTGTTCAAAAAGATTCTTTGTATATGAAAAATATAGATAAAAATGATAGTTACAGAATAGAAAAAGCTCTGCTTATCTATGAAGCATCAGGACTTACACCAACTGAGTGGTTTATCAAAAACCCACCTAAACCTGTTATAGAAAAAATGCCAATTTATAACATAGATGTTTCTCGTGAACTTATTCGCCAAAGAATCCAAAAACGCAGTGCAAAAATGCTTGAGATGGGTCTAATAGATGAAGTGTGTGCTTTAGAACATAAGTACTCGCGTTTGCCTCATGCTATGAAAAGTATTGGGATTGTTGAAGTTTTAAATTTTTTAGATGGGAAAGTTGAGAAGAGCGAGATCATTGAGCTTATATCTATTCATACAGCCCAACTCGCTAAACGCCAACAAACTTTTAATAAAACACAGTTTCTTGGACTTATAAGTGCTCCACTAGAGGAGCTTGAAGGGATTATCCTCTCCCAGTAACTTCTAGTAAGTGGTAACCAAACTGAGTTTTAACTGGTCCGTATACTACACCAACATCAGCATTAAAAACTACCTTATCAAACTCAGGAACCATCTGTCCTGGTCCAAATTTACCTAAATCTCCACCTTGTGCCGATGAAGGACAATTTGAGTTTGTTTTTGCAGCATCCCCAAAGTCTATGCCACCCTCTATCTCTGTTTTTAATTGACTACATTTTTCTTCACTATCTACGAGTATATGTCTTGCTGTTGCCCATGCCATTTTAATTCCTTAAATTATATTTTTGCAATTATACACTAGAGTAAATATAAACTATCTTGTGTATTATTACATTAGACTTCTTGCATAACCTAAATATACTTCAGAGGGAAGAAAAAAAGATGAAATTGTGTAAAAACTTTTTTTCAGTGTAGCCATAGCTACGGTGACTAAAAGTTTTATGCAAGTTCGCTTTTTTTATCCCTCCCTTTGGGCATTTTATAGAGAGCTTTACTCTTCGTTAGATAACCTCCATCATAGCTATGGCTATGATGAAGAACATCTGCCTTGATTAAAACTCTCTCTAAAATGCTGAAGTATGCTTAGGTTATGCAAGAAGTCTATTACATAAAAAAAGGATAAAATAATGATAAAAATCATAACAGCACTAACACTAGCACTTCTCATCTCAGCATGTGGTGCAAAAGAAGAAGTAGCACAAAATGTTGAAGCAAAAATAGTAGTTGGAAAAAGCCTTAGCGGTTTAACACTTCAAGATCAGTTTGAAAAAGAGCATACACTTAAGCCGAGTACAACTAAAGTTATCTTTGCTTTTGACAAAGAGTCAGCACACACTTGTAATGACTTCTTCGTAACGCAATCAGCTACTTACCTTGATGATAACAACGCAGAGTTCATCGCAGATGTAAGTGCTGCACCATCAATCATCAAAAGTCTTTTTATACTTCCAGGACTTAAAGATTTTAAACACACTGTTTTACTTTTAAATGACAAAGCAGTAGCCGCTCCTTTTAGAAAAGATATGAATGTTGAGAAAATCGTTGTTGCCTACATCACAGATGGAAGTATCACTAAAATAACAACTATTAGTACAGACAAAGAACTTCAAGGAATCATCGAAGCGAAGTAGTCTTTCCTTGAATTAAAGCTCCTTTAATCATAAAAGGAGGATAATTAATAGTAAGGTACTTATCTTACTATTAAACTATCAAGGAATAACAAAATGAGTAAACACAAAGTAAAAATAGAGAAACTCTACGAACATCCACTCTCAGGAAATATAGACACAACTAAGCTAATTCATGCGCTCGAACATTATGGTGCGAAAGTAGATATGAATAAGCAGCATCGTGCAATCATTCACCTTAATGGAAAAGAGCACTCTTTGACTCTTTCACATAGAAATGAGTTATCAAAAGATGCTATCGTAAAACTACGACATTTTCTAGAAGAAGTTGGACTTACACGAGATAAACTCTAGCTTATAATTCTAACAACACGGTATCTCTCCGTGTTGATTCAAACTTCCGACATCCACTCTCAAACGCAGCACCTTCACCTACTAAAATACACTTATGCTTTGCACGAGTAATAGCTGTATAGATAAGTTTAGTGTTATGCATGATGAAATGTGTAAAAGTCATGGGAATAACCACTATATCATACTCCATTCCTTGGACTTTATGGATAGTCAGAGCATACGAGAGCATTAGATGGCTTTTTAACTCCTCATACTCATAAATAACGACTACGTCTTCATTTGGATAAAAAACGAACAGTTGTTCATCATCCTCTTCTATCTTAAAAAGTAGTCCACTCATACCGTTAAATATACGTCGTTGGTTTGAGTCTTCACCCATCTTAAAACCATCACCACTCCAGCTTATCATATTTTCATTTTTAGTGTGAACAACCTTATCCATAAGGCGAAATTCTAAACCTCCGCGTTTGACACATTTTTTAGGGTTTGGGTTGAAATACTCTTGTAAAACCTTGTTTAGGTTAGTGCTTCCGAGTATGCCACCTTTCATAGGTGTTATGACTTGAAAATAGTTTAGGTACTCTTTTATCTGCTTGTTTTGTAGTCTATATCTTGCTTTTTTGAGTGAGTCTAAAACGCGATGGACTATCTCTATGATGATTTGTTGAGAGTTTTCATCTCTAAGATTTTTAAGTTCATCTTGGGAGAGTTGATTTTTTAGGGCATAGTAATTGGCAATAGTGATGTCAACAAACTCAAAATCTTCATAAGCTGCTCTATACTCAGGGACAACACCCTTGCGAATATCATTTGCAATAAGGGTTATTGCTTGATCTTCACTCTGTCTGTAAATCTGTGTCAACTTTACAGTAGGAGCAAGCTCTAAACTCAGTACATCACTCAAAACATTTCCAGCACCAATAGGAGGAAGTTGTGCATCATCCCCCACTATGATTATAATTGCTTTACGAGATATTTTTCCTATAAGTCTTGCAAATAGTGCTGAGTTTATCATAGAAGCTTCATCTATTAGCACTACACTATAAGGAAATTTATCACTTTTTTCATGTTTTATAATGAGTGATTGAATTGTTGCTGACTCATAACCCGTTGTATCACTTATACGTTGCGAGGCGATACCACTGAGTGCACATGTCATTATCTCTTTTTTATCATACTTTGTGTTTATAAGTTCTAGTATAGTCTTACTTGTTGTACTTTTTCCTGTTCCGGCATACCCTACTAAAAAGAGAAGCATTGCACCCTCATTTATCTTTACAACTGCCTCTTTTTGTTGTTGGCCAAGTTTGAGTGAGGAGTCTTTTAAAAACTCATCTATATTTTTTACAAAGCCACCACTATTTAGTTTTGAACGAGTTGTAAACTCATCGTAGAGATACTTTTCAGCATCATAAAGACGAGAAGGGGAAACTCTATCATTTTTCATGATAACTATGCTACCCTCACCTACTCGCTCAACTAAAGCAGCCTCATAAAGATGCTGTTTTTGGGAGAACATAAGTAGTTCGTCTAAACCACTAAAAAGCACTTCTTTAGCGATACATGAGTTCCCTTGAGCCTCACAGTAGTTGAGTAGTACATAATCCATAGCAGAACTAATCCGCCCCTCATCTTCTCTATCAATCCCCATTTTAAGGGCAAGCTCATCTGCTCGTTTAAAACCTATGGAATTAATGTGTGTGAGGACATAAGGATTGTCTTTTATCTTTGTGCAGGGTTCATCTACATCTTTCATGGCAGTTGCTATTGTAGTAAGAAGTCCAGGAGAGACATCAAAAGGCGAGAGAAATTCTCCTAACCGCCGCATTGAACGAAACTGTTTCCAAGAGGCTTGAATCTTTTTAAGACGTTTCTCTTTTATGCCTTTAAATTCCAACAGTCTTTCTATGTCATTATCTAAAATATCGACTAAACCATCTTGCCCAAACTTCTCTATAAGTTCTGCTGTAAGTTTTTTAGTGAAACCCTTGATGATTTTATTTAAAAAGAAAAAGAGTTCGTTTTGGTTGACTTTGAGTGTCTCAAACTTAAAAGTATTACCGTACTTTTTATGATCATCCCAAAAACCAGTAAGCGTAATAGCCGAGCCTTTAATACTCTCAATATCACTCTCATAGTAAGTACCACTCACTTTTTCACCAGACTTCAAAGCGGCAATTAAAAAGCCTTCGTCTTCAAAAAGAATTCTGTCTATCTGACCGATTAAAGTAGTAGCCAAATGTATTCCTTTTTCTTGTTAAATAAAATATGTTATAATTTCATTCAGTTGGGACAGATAGAGAGCATCAACTCTCTAAAAGCTTTTAATACAATCGTAATTCTAAAAGAATTATGATTATAACAATTACAAGGGCAAGTTGCATTGTTACTCCTTTTTAAAGGCTAACCCTGTCCCACCTAACTCCTCACAATACAATTCATTAACACTTATAATCGCCAACCGAATAACAATTATAGTATCATTTTAAACTTACTTATAAAAGTATGACAAATTGCCATACAATTAAGTTATTTCGTAACTATCGCATAAGTGATATCTAGTATCTCTTTATGGCTTTTAATAAACTTGTTTAAATCTTTGAGTTTTAAGTTTTTGATTTTCTCTAACTCTGCACTTGAATGACCTGACTCAAAACCTTTATAG
>JALSMC010000329.1 GCA_026987995.1 Sulfurimonas sp.
ATTCATCAAGAATCAGACCAATTTACAATAGACTCATAGCTAAAAACGATGTTTCATATTCGGGGAAAAGTAAAGAGTACAGACTTGCAAACCCAAGAAACTTTAATCTAAAAAAGTTTAGACAAAAAAATGTAATTTTAGTTGATGATATTATAACTACGGGAACAACCCTACTAGAAGCGGTTAAAATTTTAAAAGCAGCAGACAAAGAAGTTTTTCTCTGTCTAACACTCTGTGATGTAAGTCAAAAGTAGGTTTAAAAAAGTCCCTTAAAGAACTTCCCTACTTCTTTAGTTATAGCCTTAGTAGCCTCTTTCTTTATAAGCTCCTCTGCATCTATATCAACCTTAGGTTTATTTACATCTCCTGAGAGTTTTACCCCTATTGGGTTACCATTTGCATTTATAGCAATCTCTGAGTTGATAGTATTACTTTTAGTATTGAGTAGTGTATTTTTTGTCACTATTGAAGAACGGTTTGATTTTAAATCAAGAGAAGCAATGATTTTCTCTTTGTTTATTTTTGCATTTACATCACCACTAAATGTCTCTTTGTACATATTTACACTTGCATACTGCTTTGCAAGGTCAAGTACTTGATTTTTTGTAAACTTACCTTGTGAGAGTTTTCCATCAAATGTACCTTTAGCTTCCGCTAGATTATACACTACATCTGCATTTATCAGTGACTTAAATATTTTTGGATAGAGTAGCATATCTAAAACTTTTAAAGTTTGCATCCCTTTAAGTTTTGCAGTAAAGTCATCATTATGAAGTTTTGCAACAAGTTTACCATCAGCGATATTTGAGTACATACTAAAGTCTAAATCCTCACCTTTTTTAACTTCTCCATTTGCAATAATATTACCTTTTAAATGTCTTTGTGACACAAAAAATAGTCTGTCAAGATTATGTACTTTTACTTTATAGTCAGTCTCTAAAGCTTGTGTTGTGATGTTAAACTTAGCACTCTTTACATCTAGGTTCACAAGGTTTGAGTTGAAGTCAACTTTCGTCTCTACTGTATCTTTACTTAGTTTTGAACTTGTAACTGCGTCATAAGTGGTACGAGGCATCATTGACTCAAATCCATAAGTACCTGTAAGATACTTTGAATCAAGTTTCCCTTTATATATCTTAGAGTTTATCACACCATCAAGGTTTTGAACATCTGCATTTGTGATGTTTACATTTAAGTCAAAAAGTCCATCTGTATAGTGAGGCTGTTTGAGTACTGCTAAAACTTCTTCTATGACTAAACCTTTTATGTCAGCACTCACTTTAGATGGAGCAAAGTTCACTAACTCAGCTCTAAATGTTGTTTTAGATGAAGCGATATCACTTTCTCCATCAACAACCAAGAGTTTTGCATCTCCAATAACTGTACCATTTAAGTGTAAGGGTATGTCTAATTCTGCTTGGAGTAAGTCTTTAAGTGTTTTTAACTCTTCTAAATTAACCTTATAAACAACATTCATCGATTGTGAAAATATCGAATAATCACCCTTGATAGAGATGGTATTGTTTGTATTAAGTGTGATAAATATTTCAAAATCACTTAAACTTAGTCTATATACATCTAATGTTGAGTCAAGTTTTGTTTGCTCACTTATTTTCTCTTGTATTGTAGGTGCTACAAGCCCATTTCCAAATGGTGTAAAAACTAATACATATATACTTATCAGTAAAAAAACCACGATTCCAACTATCCATTTAACTATCTTCATTATTTGCCTTTATATTTTATTTTAAACAGGGATATATACTATAAATTTTGTACCCTTACCTTCTTGCGTTTGCAGTTCTATTGTTCCCTTTAACTTCTGACTCACTAAATTGTATGCAATATTAAGACCGAGCCCTGTTCCTCCAGCATTTCTTTTTGTTGTCACAAAAGGGTCGAATGCTTTTTTCTTTATCTCTTCACTCATCCCTGCTCCGTTATCTTCAAAACTTAATTCAAACACATTATTGACTAAATTCATTTTGATGCTTATTATAGCATTCTCTTTTTTAAATTCAAATGCATGAATTATTGCATTCTGGATAAGGTTATTTAAAAGTTGTGCAAAAGTACCAGGAAATGAGTAAATGATAATACTATCAGTAGGTTCTATAATTACCTTTACTGGGATTGACTTAAGCTTAGAGTTAAAAGTTTGAACTACTTCTTTTGTGTATGCAACAATATCAAATTTTCTCTTATCTTCAATACTTTGGTCCACAGATATTTTTTTAAAACTTCTCACAAGGGTAGCAGCACTGTCAACACTTTTAAATAGCAACCTTGCAGTTTCATTAAGACTAGATATTGTCTCTTGGAGGTAAGATTTTGTCATTGTCCCATTGTTCATTCTTTTTTCTAACTCTGCCGTCTCTTGCTTAATAATACTGCTTCCTGTTATTGCATTGCCTAGTGGAGTATTTACCTCATGTGCAACACCACTTACAAGTGCACCTAAAGATGCCATTTTTTCGGATTCTATAAGTTGTGTTTGTGCTTTTTTAAGAGTATGAAGTGACTCTGAAAGTTCTTTTGTCCGCTCCTCTACTCTACTTTCTAAATTCGATGTAAATGCTTGCAATTTTTCTTGATGGTCTGTAATAGATTCCATTAATATATTAAAAGAACCATAGAGTTTTCCTATCTCATTTGTCGATTTATATTCCAACTTTGTATCATAGGTTTGTGTTTGAGATACATACTCTAAACTCCTCGAAAGTTCTACAATAGGAGAAATCAATTGGCTTGAAACTTTATAAACAACAACACCCATTAGGATTAATAGCACTAAAGAAAAGGTAAGCATATCAGTTAAAGCACTATCACATTTATTCCCATCTTTTATGAACCAAGACTCTTGTACTTTATCTATTTTCCCTTTGATTACCCTAGTATAATTTTCTTTTTTATACTCTCCAAAAAGAGAACCATCTTCAAGGTAAACTTGCACTTGTAGTATAGAACTGTTGCGTTTTAGGTATGCTAAAGAGTTTTCTAAACCTTCTTTATCAAGAAAAAGAATTGGGGCTATCGAATGGTTTGCTATTAAGCCTGCTTCTATCTTACTCTCATTAATAAATGATTTTGTTTGGTATGAATACGATGTAATGAGGTTATAAGAAAAACCAGATACCAAAGTTAATATAACTACTGTAAAAAGTGAAAGATAAATTTGAGTTTTAAAAGAGAGGTTGTTTAAATGCATCACTTCTCCTTCACAGGGTTTATAATTTTTGAAGCAGCACCAAGAAGTTTATAGCTTATACGGAGTTGTGACTTTTGTAAAGCTTCTTGATTTATCGCAATTTTAATTTTATTTTCTTTTAAATAGAGCGCTAGCATAAAACCATCATATAACTTGTCGATAGAGTCACTTACAAGTAAGGTATAACCCAAGTGTTTGTCTTTTAGCTTTTGGAGGAGATTTTTATCTATCTTTTGAGAGTATAGTATGTCACATTTATTGAACTCTTCTTTCTCGCCTATATTAAAGACTTTAATAGGTAATTTTTTGTACCTTTTACCTTTATATAAGTTTTGAAAGGATTTATACATATTCTTGTCTTTATATATACATATTTTAAAATCTTCACTACCTTGCCTATAAGTGATGAGCTGGCTTATTCTACTGAGGAGTACACCCTTTAAGGTTCTTTCCTTCTCATTTGCATAAGAAAAAGTTGTAAATAAAACTAATAAACACATATATATTAAAAATTTCATGACTTTCTTTATTTTATCAACTCTGGTTTAGGCTCACCAAAATAATAACCTTGTGCATAATCTACACCCATTTCTTTTATTATCTCATATACTTCTTTTGAGTGTACATACTCAGCGACTGTTTTAAAACCTATTTTTTTTGTAAAAAAGAGTATCGATTCTGTAATAATCTGAGAGCTTTCATCAGTCTCAATATCTTTTATAAAAGCACCATCTATCTTAATACTTTCATATTGATGCTTACCAAGTTGAGAAAAGTTAGAACATTCAGATCCAAAATCATCTATACTTAAAGAGTAGCCCAAGGCAGTAAGTTTACTTAGATTCTCTGTTGCGATTATATTACCATTCATACTTGTCTCTTCAAGAATCTCAAACACTACTCTTTTACTATTAATATTGTATTTTTTTGCAGTACTCGTGATATATTCGATAAAGTTGTTCTCAGCTAAATCATGATCTGTAATATTGATAGAGAACATTAAGTCATTATTTTGAAATACTTGACAAGATTTTTCAAAAACTCTTTGTGTGATTTGATGCAAATAACCAGCGTAACGTGCTGTTTTTAAAAAATGAAATGGAGAAAAAATTTCATCCTCATGTTTTAGACGGACTAGAGCTTCATACTTCACAATAGTATCTGTAGCACATTCAACAATTGGCTGAAAGTAAACTAGTATATTGTCGTGATTGAGTGCATGTGCTATTCTCGATGTCCATGAGTTGTTTTCTTCGATTAAAGAGAGGTAATCTCTTGATTCATCATAATACTCTACTCTATTACGCGACACCTCTCTTGCTTGCCTGAGTGCTAGTTCTGCTTTTTGGATTATATTTCCAAGTTGATAGTTTACGATTCCTATACTTACACTAATATACAGAGAAATTTCATCAACTTCAAAAGGAGAATTATCAAGAAGTGCCTTAATTGTTGCAACTTCATCTTCTAACAAGTCTTTATCACCAGACTGAATGGAAACTGCAAAGACATCAGCTTCAAGTCTATATAGGACCATACTAGGTCTTAACACCTGTTTTACAATTTTACTCATATGGATTAATACCTGATCACCAACATTAAACCCATAAGCATCATTAAGAAGTGAGAACCTATCTATATCTATAAGCATAAGTGTTTGAGGTCTTGTGGAATCTAAATCATAGTTGAGTTGTACTCTATTTGGCAAAGTAGTGAGTTTATCTGTGACAAGTAGTTTATATATTTCATCTTTTTTATTGAGTAGTTCTAAAAGTTGTGTGTATTGGACCAATGCTGTCCTAATAGTAGTATAAAGCTTATCTGTTGTTAATTCTGTTTTTTCTTTATAGTCATTAATATCGTAGTTGTCAATTACATAGCGCTCAGGAGCTTCACCCGGTTGCCCTGTTCTTATAATAATCCGACTCATATCATTGTGTAAGTCATTACGAATAAACTTCGCGATATCTAAACCTGAATTATTTGTTTCCATAACTACATCAAGTAAAATAACTGCTATATCTTCGTGTAAAGCTAAGACTTCCCTTGCCTCTTTTTCACTATATATAGAGATGAATTCTATTTTCTTGTTATTATATTTAAAGGACTTCAGTGCAAGTTTTGTAAAAGCATGTACTTCTTGATCATCATCAATAATTACTATTTTAAATGGTTCATGGAGTTCTGATTCATCTTCTATTACTTCCGGGGCAAATATTAATTCATCATTATTCATATAAAGACCTAGTATTAATCTAAATTATATTATACAGAGGTTTTTATTTACCCTGCTTAAATTTTAAATATGCATTAAAACACAACTTGATATACATAGACTAAACTTATCTAACAAAAATATATAAGTAT
>JALSMC010000330.1 GCA_026987995.1 Sulfurimonas sp.
TAGTAAATGACGACCAGAACCAAAACCTACCTCAACACGGACTTCTCTATCTATTGGAAAGTTTTCTGCAAAGTACTCTATCTTCTTGAGTGCAGTTACTTTTTCTAGGTGTTCATTTTTTGCACCACTTAAAACATTTGAAGCCAATACATTTAACTCTGCCTTAGCAGCATATGCATTAAGTGCACGGTGCACATTATGTATAGATGCAGGACGTGTGAGTTTATCTGTTTTAAGTAAACTTCTATTATCTTCTTCTTTGACTAAAAGAAAAAAATCTTCACCTTCAACACTTACGGAAATAAGCTTCTCGCTTACTGCGTTTGCATTACTTGCACAAAAGTTAAATGTAACATCATTGTGTGAAGATGGATACGAAATCTCTTTAAATTTTTCAATATGTAGATGCGGCATTAAAGACCACTCAAATCTAAAGACTCACTTGGTGCGAGTGTAGTCTCTTCTTGTTTTATAGGAGCTTCTTCTTTTGCTACAACTTCTTCTTCTTTAACTTTTAAAGTGTCATCAATTTTTGGTGTAACTATTTTAACTTTTACACTTGCCTCAGACTTTATACCATTAACATCAACCGAATAAACAACATAAGAGTAAGTACTATCAGCTTCTATATTTTTATCTATAAATTTACTGCCTTGTATCTTCGTAAACTCTTTACTTGTTTCATCAAACCAACCTTTTTTATGACTTTTCACAACAGAAAAACTCACAGAACGAGGATCAGTCTTACTCCATTGAATCTCAATAGTACTTCCAACACGTTTGGCTTCAACTATTGCAGGTGCCTCAGGACGAGTTAAAGTCATACCCTTTATAGAATTTTTACTATGTTTGCTCTCTAAAGAATCTTTATCAACTGCACTCACTCTATAAAAATATATCTTACCATTTTCTTCTATTTTATCCACAAAGACATTATTGTGTAGTTTAGCGATTAGCTCATACCCACCATCTATATCTTCACTTCTGTAAAGATAATACAGAGCAAAATCTTCTGCAACTGCAACATCCCAAGTAAGGCTAATTTTATTTGGCATATCCGTAGTTGCACTTAGATTTGTAATTGGTTTTGGAAGTGCTTTTGTTACTACTTTTACAATTTGTGATGGTGTTGAAGTGATACCGTCATAAGTAATAGCTCGAAGTCTATACATATAAACAAAGTTATCCTTTAACTCTTCATCTATAAACTCTGCGTTTAATCGCCCTTGGATAGTTTTAAGTTTTTCCCACTTTTCATCTTCAAGTGTTTTTCTCTCCATCACATAAGCTTTCACTTTTTGGTTTGAGTGTGGTCTCCAGATGATTTTGGCAACACGAGGCATACCGGTAATGCTATGTATCCAAGATACAGACTCTATAACAGGAAGTGTATTTACAACTATTACTTTACCATCTCTTGCTTCACCAACTTCACTAAATGCCTTAAATGCATAAGTATATCGAGTGTCAGGATTAACATCTGTATCTACATAATGCGTTGAAAATCTACTCTCTATCGTAGTGTAGTAAGCAAGTTCACTCTCAGCATCAGGAGTTTTTTTATATACATATACCCCTTGTACTTTCGGGTCGCTTAGGCTATTCCACTCAAACGCGATACTTTTCATACCAACAATAGTTCCATTTTTTGTTAAAGTCACTACAGGAAGAGAGTCGTCTATAACAATATTTTCTTTATTTGCTGGTTTGGGTGTACCCCCGCATCCACTAAGAACTAGTAGTGAAAGACTCAGCGATGTAGTTAGTATCCATAACTTCATTTAAACTCTCCAAAGTAAATTTTTTATCAATTTCATTTTTCATATAAGTGTCAAAATCTGCACTAAATGTCATCACTTCTTTAGTAGTAGGATGTACAAAATAAATCATATAAGCATGAAGCAAAATACGTTCCGCCTTCTCTTGCTTTGGGCTTAGTCCGTAGATATGATCACCAATGATATGACGATTTATAGTCTCTAAATGTACACGAATCTGATGTGTACGACCAGTAAAGAGTTTACAAGCTACAAGCTGGTTTCTCTCATCACTACTTAATGCAAGTTGTTTAAACATTGTCTTTGCAGCTTTTTTATGCTCCATTCCACACGACATTTTAAGACGGTTATGTGCACTTCGACCAATATTACCTTCTATGGTAGTGATGTCATCTTTAAGTGGTGGAGTAAGTACTGCAATGTAGTAGCGTCCCATACTTTTGTCTTTAAGTTGTGCTGAAAGAAACTCATGAGCATCATTGTTTTTTGCAACAACCATAGTCCCTGAAGTTCCTTTATCTAAACGGTGAACGATTCCATTACGTTCTTCTCCACTAATAGTTGAGAGTCTTATACCTTTATGTTTAAGCCAGTCAACTAAAGTTGCATCTTTTACACTTGGTGCAGGGTGCACTGTCACACCACTCGGTTTGTTTATAACTAAAAGATCATCATCTTCGTAAAGCACTTCAACATCAAAATCAACTTCAAGTGCTTCTTCTACTTTAGCTTCTGGAAATTCTACTCTAATTTTCTGGTTACTTTTTAGTTTTACACCAGGACGAGCCACTTGTTTTTCATCTACCCAAACACACTTAGCTTTTATAAGTCCTGCGATTTGAGAGCGAGTTTGTCCTATCTGAGTCGAGAGAAACGTATCTAAACGCTCGGGGTTTTCACATATATATTCTTGGGTTTTCATATTTTTTACTACCTTTATGATACAATTCATTCAATTTATTTTTGGAGTTATAAATTTGTGGAGATTTGATAAGAGTATTTTAACACAATTTGACTTTTTTTCTATCATTCTTATCATTCCTTTGGTTATTGGTTCACACTTTCTTATAGGAGAGGCTGTTCCTGCCCTCGCTCAAAAACAACTCGCTTATGTTGGAGTTGCTTCTCTTACATTTATTGGTGTATTTTTTCTTCCGATTCGTCGTATGTCTTGGCTTATTCCTCTCATATACTGGGCAAATATTGGGCTACTTTTTGCAGTAGAATTTTTTGGACACTCGCGTTTAGGTGCACAAAGATGGATTGACATTCCGTTTATAAATGCTACCATTCAACCATCCGAATTTGTAAAACCTGCTCTAATTTTAATGTTAGCATATCTCATACATAAATCCCCTCCTCCACTTCAAGGATACAGGCTAAAAGAGTTTGCTAAACTCAGTTTTTATATACTGCTTCCTTTTTTCCTCATCGCCAAAGAACCTGACTTAGGAACTGCTTTAGTACTTTTACTTATCGGTTATGGTGTTTTGTTTTTTGTGGGAATCTACTGGAAGATACTAGCAGCGATTGCCATTAGTGCCATACTCTTTATGCCAATCGCATATCAATTTATTCTGCATGATTATCAAAAAGTCCGTATTAACGATTTTTTAAGTGAAAAACCTTCTTACCATGTGCAACAGTCTATCATTGCCATTGGTTCTGGTGGTTGGACTGGTAAGAGTAAAGAAGAAGCGACACAAACACAGATGAAGTTTTTACCTATCGCTACAAGTGATTTTATCTTTGCTTTTGTGGTTGAGAGGACAGGTTTCTTAGGAGCTTTTGCACTCATAATCACCTATGCCGTGCTTATTCTGCATCTGCTTAGTCTAGCTATCTTTAACAAAGACTACTACATAAAAGTTGTCAGTGCTTCTATTAGCTTTATGATTTTTATCTATATGGGGGTTAATATTTCTATGACCATAGGCTATGCCCCTGTAGTTGGAGTACCACTACCTATGTTTAGTTATGGGGGTAGTAGTTTTTTAAACTTCATGGTACTCTTTGCCATCATGCAAAACCTCATCACGTTTAGATATAGAGATATGTATGACAATCGTGGGACTAAAAGCTTCCTCTAATCCATAGTAATATACTATGTTTACTTGTGTATAAAAAATAAATAGATTATAATCCACTCACAAAGGATATATAATGCCAGATACAATGAAAAAAATATTGATTTTATGTTTCATTACTACAGCACTTTTTGCACAGACACCGTTTATTCTTGAAAAATTTTCTACTGCACACATTGTTGTAAAAACACATAATAATACAATACTCAATGAATATAAGAAGACTGTATCTACTCTTTTACATGAATATGCATCTGATTTAAATATATCGGTTACTAATACATCCTTGCGTGTATTAGGTATTGATATGAAGCTTAGAAAGATTGCTAAAAACATATCTATAGTTGAACTTGAACTTTTTATCCATGAGCCTGCTATCCGCCTAGATGATAAACAAGAAATATTTTCTATCGTGTATCAAAATAGATTTACATTTGTGGTTAAAGATATAGAAGAAGACATCGAAGATAATACTATAGCACTACTTGAAGAGTTAAGCACACAATACGAAGAGGATAATGAATGAAAACAATATACTTACTATTAATTACAATGGGATTGCTATATGCACAAACATATAAAGAGTTTGCAACAGAATATGGCTATGAAACAAATTATGAAAAAGCTTATAAAAGAGCAATAAAAGAGGAGAAAAATCTTTTACTTATAACAGTCTCTAACTATTGTCCATGGTGTAAAAAACTTGAAAATCGTGTTTTAAAAGACACAAAGATACAAGCTCAAATACACAAAAATTTTATACCTGTAATAATTAATAAAGATATTGATACACTCCAAAACAGATTTATAACAAATATTGTTCCTATGTCTTACATTGTAGACTATCGAACAAATAAAACTATAAGTAAAAAAGCAGGTTATCAGAAAAAAAGTGATTTTTTCTATTTTATAAAATAGAAAAAAATATAGAAATTTTTCTTTAATCTAACTGTTTTTTAGAAACTTTGTAAAAGTACGATAATGTTAATATCATAAATGAAACACCAATTATAAGGTATACAGCATGTAACATATCGCTATAGTTTTTTGTTAAGCTTATTTTTAATACTAACATCAAAGCTTCTATTGATAAAGCTGTAACGATAGATATAAGAAACTTGATAAACATTTTACTATCACTTTGTTCATGAGAATGGTTATTTTTGTATATAACCTCATGCTCAAGAAGATTTTTACCCAAATCAAACACTGCAAGTCCTAATGTAAGTGAAATTATTGACTTGAATGTAACTTCAATCATAGAGGCATCATTAAAAAAATATGCACCAAAAGATATAAAAGAATATAAGATCAATACAATTGATAAAAGTGTAAGCCCATAACCAATCATTCCATAAATGAATTTATTTGATTTAGTAAAAAATAGTGCATGTGTTACAAATCCCATCTCTTCTAAAAATTCTATAAGGTTAAAATCCATAACTAAGTAATTATCACCTATCTTCTTAATCACAGTTATAATAGTTTTTCCAGAAACAGAACAAATATACGGAGTGCTTATGTATTCGCCTTTATCATTTAATTTTTTTGTTTGAAAAAGTGCTGTTCTATTAGTCCCTAAACGATTTGCATCTTGAGAAACTCTAGAAAAACTTGGAGAACTTTGTTTATAGTTAGAATCAGTTACATACAAAACTTGCAAAGACTTAAAAGTTTGAAAAAAGCCCTC
>JALSMC010000331.1 GCA_026987995.1 Sulfurimonas sp.
AATTTGGCCGTCATGGAATGTTACTGATGAGCATTGAGTTTTAGGACTTATGCTTGAACCGACTTCCCTCTCTCTTCTTCCCTCTCTCTTAGCAATAGCTCTAGCACTCTATAGTAAAAATGTCATCCTCTCTCTCTTTAGTGGAGTAGTTTTAGGAGTGCTTTTTTTAAATGACTTTGCCATCATAGACTCTCTCAATGCACTTTTTATTCTCTTTAGTTCTTTAATGCAAGAGGCATGGATACTTAAAACTCTAGTCTTTGTGGTACTAGCAGGCTCTGTTATGGCTTTAATAGAAAAAAGTGGTGGTGTAAGTGGTTTTGTAGACTTTGTTCTCACTCGACATTCTTTTGTAAAGTCAGAGCGCTCTGCTTTGATGCTGAGTTATATACTCGGTATTATTATTTTTATAGAGACATCTATCACGGCATTAGTCTCAGGGGCAGTTGGAAAACCACTCTGTGATAAGTATAAAATCCCTCATGAAAAACTAGCCTTTGTGTGTGACTCAACCTCTGCACCTATTGGCTCGCTTATAGTACTCAACGGCTACGGAGCCTTACTTTTAGGCCTTATCACTACACAGATATCTCTAGGGTACATAGAACAAGATGCGACACAGATGCTCATAAATTCTCTCAAGTATAACTTTTATGCGATGTTCGCTCTAGCGGTGACATTTATCTTTATATACTTTGGTGTGAACATCGGTCCTATGAAAAATGTATCGTATAAGTCTCAAATGCAAGCAAGAGAAAATACAAATGTAAAAAGTATGTACCTTATGCTTCTCCCCGTTTCAATGATGGTTATTCTTGTCTTTGTTTTTCTCTACATTACAGGAGATGGAGAAATACTCAAAGGGAGTGGCTCTAGTTCTATCTTTTACACTATGCTCACGACAACTCTTTTTACCTTGGCGTATTATGTAGGAAGTAAAAATATGTCTTTTTTCACTTGGGGAAAAACTGCATACTCAGGTGCTAAGTCCTTTATACCCATCACATTTATACTTGTCTTTGCATTTGCTATGGGAAATGTAACAGGAGAGTTAAAGACTGGTATCTACCTCTCTACACTTGCAAGTGAAAATGTAAGTGTGTATTTTTTGGCTGGGATAATATTTCTTTTGAGTTCTGTTATATCTTTCTCAACTGGTACTTCATGGGGAACTTTTAGCATTATGATACCCATAGCAGTTCCTATGGCAGTAGGAATGGATGCTAACATCGCTTTATGTTTAGGTGCGGTTATAAGTGGGGGAATTTTTGGCGATCACTGCTCACCTATCTCAGATACTACTATCATATCTTCAATGGCAAGTGACTGTGAAGTTATCTCACATGTAAAAACGCAACTTCCATATGCACTCATAAGTGGAAGTCTAGCGTTTGTTATGTTTATTGCGTTTGCTCTACTGGGCTAAGGCAGCATTTATAGAGTAACGCATATCATCATCGAGATTTTCCATAGAACTAAGCATCCATCTAAGATAACCAGCATCTTCTCGTGCGACTTCGACTAACTCTTTACCCTTGTGTTTTCCAAAACGAAATGTTTTTACAAGGATGGGAGTGTTTGTTAAGTCTACCATCTTCTCAACTGGGTTTTCACTCGGATAAGCCTCTTGAACTAAAATACGAAGTTTTGAAAGTAGAAGCTTGAGCACAAGTACATCACCGATGGCATCATGCGCTTTTACAACAACACCGAGTGCTGAGGCTTCTTTTTCTTCTTCTTTGTAGAGGTCCATTTTATAGCGAAAGTATTGCAGTCTATGTGCCTCTTCATCTGGAAGTATATGTTTTGCAACTCTAAGTGTATCTATCACTTTCATTTGAGGGTTAAAACCCTCTTTCTCAAGCATCTTTATATCAAAAGGTGCATTGTGGATGATGAGGTAGTTATCATCAGTGTTTAGTTCTTCTAGTCTTTTATAAGCTGAAGTTTCAGTACAGATAGGCTTACCATCAAGTAAATCAGGGGTAATTCCGTGAACTTCCATCGCTCCAAAACCTATGGGAATATCACTAGAGTTAAACTCATTATGAACTTCTACAGGATTAGTTCCAAGAACTATATAACCGAGTTGTATTACTCTATCTGTATCACTTACACCTGTTGTTTCTGTATCTAGTATTATATATTTAGCCATTAAGTTTCTCCTCATAAAGAACCCCACCTTCAGCAATAAGAAAACAGTTCTAGTATTAGGCAGATTTTCGCAGGACTAGCTGGCTAATCCAAAGAAATCTAACGACATAATAGGACTGTTTTCTTATTGCCCGAAGGGAAGTTTAAAAAGAGGGCTACTGCTTTGTTAAAAGCACTTGAAGCTACGCGTAGCTCCTTCATACTTTTGCCTTGCATTAGTCCTCTTTTTAAGCTTCTGAAGTTGGGGTTCTTTATGAGGAGAAACTTTACTTTTTACTCTCATAATTTACATTAAATTTTTTCGTGCTGTTTGCTTCTAGCTTGATGCTAAAGGTAACTAAATTTCCCTTAGTAAAAGTGTAAGTCTCGTCTGTATTTACTTTAGAATCTTGATGTGTGTTAAATGGTACTAATATTTCTAGTGTTTTGTTAGTGTCGGCACTGTTAAGAACTGTATACTCCACATCAACATTGAACCAGCCATCTCTGTCACCGCGTTTAGTAGTTTTTTGGCTCACTTTGAGGTCGAAGTTTGTACCCGTTTTAAGTTTAATTGCACTATTTTTAGGAGTATGCTTTATGCTGTTTCCACCCAAAAGTATAGTTTGTCCCTCAAGTTGTGAGTAGATACGAATGTCACCTTTAGGGAGAGGAATATCTAAGCCTTTAAATGCGATAAACTGATTGACATCACTTTTTTGCTCACCTCTAAGATAGAGCGGGTTACTCAACATTACAGAGTAGAGTCTCTCAATACTAATGTTATTTTCTTGTATAAATTTTATCTGTGTTGTTTCATTATTTGCAAGGTTAACATCAAAAGGGATGGTGTAAAAATGATAACCTTCAAAGGATTGCTCTTTTAGTTGTGGTGCATCACTCATGATACTCACAGCTCGCATGTTTTTATAAACTCTCTGCGGTCGCATCTGTTTTTTTTGTATGTCCCCCGCAAGAAGCGAGAGTTTTGTTTGCTCAAACTTTTTGCCACTTCTGTTGTTTATGCTTACCCAACCCGTAAGATTTGCACTACTCTCATCTATATTTAAAATATAGTTACTTTTAAAACTAATTTGAGAGATGAGATAGTCAAGTTTCATAGTTGTTTTTGTGTCTTTGTGCGTTTTGATGTTCCAAACAAGAGAGGGTTTTGTGATGAGAGTGTCAGGAATATGCTCAAACATAATGTCATCACTCTTTACGGTTATGATTTTATAGTCAAGAGTCTTAACAAGTGCTTTGGCTCCACTATGAGAGAGTAGGGTTGCTGTTATGATTTTAAACTCATTTCTATTCTTTAAAAGTCGAACCTCTACTTTTTTTCCGATGTGTGCCTCTAAAAGTTTTGCTTGAGTAAGTGAATCAAACCTATACTGTTGGGAGTAGAGTGTGACATTTGGCGAGATTTCTACATTTATAGAGTCCGTTTGCACACTTGAAGCGACACCTCTGTAGATAATACTTGTATCAGCAGTGTTAAGTTCTAAGTCTCGCTCTTCATGGACTAAACCTAAGTTAGAGTTATAGACGACTAAAGAACTGTTTTTTATCTCTTTTGAGAGTGTTGCTCCAAAGAGTGAACTAGCGACTGTTAAGCTTGTAAAAATGGCTAAAGATATTTTTTTCATATTTATTCCTCGAAATTATATAGTTATGATACACTTATAAAAAAAATAGAGAGCAACATTTGATAACCCAGCCCCTTTTATACCTCTTTTCATTGGCAATTTTAGTCACTACCTTTTATCTACTAGAGAGTAAAACAAGTCTGAAAATTTTCAAACTTATTCCTGCGGTAGTATTTATCTATGCTTCAAGTATGTTACTCGCATCTGTAGGACTTTTTGAGTCAAACGCAGAGATAAACGCCATCTACAAACAGACAAAAACAAACCTACTCCCTGCCATGCTTTTTTTGATGTTACTACAAGTTGATCTTAGACACTTTGTAAAGCTTGGAAGGTCACTTATTATCGCCTATCTTTTAGCAGTTTTTTCTATCGCGTTTGGGTTTATTGTAGTGGCGTTAGTGTTTGACTTCTCTCCTGCTATGTCTGGTGCTTTTGGAGCACTAGCTGGAAGCTGGATGGGTGGTACGGCAAATATGATAGCCGTAGGTTCGGCGTTAGATGTAAGCGAAGAAGCTTTTGCATATGCCCTTGTCGTAGATAGTGTAAACTATACTTTTTGGGTGATGTTACTGCTCTTTTTAGTACCTTTTGCTTCTTACTTTAACAAGTTTACTCAAAGTAGTGAGAACTTAGCCTATCTGGGCGATATAGGATGTGCTTGTAATATGGGAGCGAAAAGATACTGGCTTTTGATACTCCTCGCACTTAGTATCTCATTTTTAACGCAGTACATTAGCACACTTTTTGTCATCATAAACGCGACTACTTCTATGGTTATATTTGCATCTCTTTTTGGAATACTCGGCTCATTTACAAGACTAAAAGAGTTAAATGGTTCGAGTGAACTCTCCACTTCTATGCTCTATCTTATCATAGCACTCATTGGTTCGCATGCAGTAGTCGAGAGTTTTTCAGGTTTAGGTTTATACGTAATATCCGGAGCTTGTATACTTATAATCCATGCTCTTATTATGATTATAGGTGCAAAACTTTTTAAACTTGATCTCTTTAGCATTGCAGTAGCCTCTTTGGCAAACATAGGAGGAGTAGCCTCAGCCCCAATACTCGCAGCAACTTATAATAAATCTCTTGTAAGTGTTGGTGTTCTTATGGCTATCATGGGGTATATCATCGGAACTTTTGGTGGTTTAGCGGTGGGAAATATTTTAATAGGCCTGAGCCAATGAAAATAAGAAGCATAGAAACTGAGGTAAAATATATATCTCTAAAAACCCCTTTTATCACAGCTCTGCGTCGTGTTGAAACCATAGAGTTTGTTCGTGTGAAAGTGCTTTGTGATGAGGGGAGAGTAGGGATAGGTGAAGCACCTGCAACTATGGCTATTACGGGTGAAGATATAGAGATTATTTTGGCATCTATAGAAAAAGTAAAAGCATCACTGTTAGGGCTAGATATACAGAGTGCTTTAAAGGCACTGCATGAAACAGGCATAGGTTCTAGTGCAAAAGCAGCACTAGATATGGCATTTATGAGTCTGCTTGGTTTTTTTACACTTCAAAGCACTCAAGCGATACAGACAGATATAACCATAAGTCTAAACGCAGTAGATATAATGCTTCGCGATGCAAAAGTAGCTTGTCATGATGGCATGAACATATTAAAAGTAAAACTCGGCAGTGATATAAAACATGCCATAGAAGTAACGAAA
>JALSMC010000332.1 GCA_026987995.1 Sulfurimonas sp.
CTACGATAGGCTTGTAGAATTTCTTGATGGTCGCCCTACTCCTGCGGTTGGATTTGCAATGGGGATAGAGAGACTTATGGAGCTTATAGTTATGCCTGAAATTAAACGCGAGGGATATTACATAGGAGCTATGGATAGTGATGCTGTGGACCTTGTAGTTAAGCTGACACAAGACAAACGTCTCACCGAAAAAGTAGTCTGCGATTACAAAGCAAAGAACTTAAAGAAACACTTAAACGCAGCAGACAAGGTAAATGCAAAATATTGTTGTGTTATTGGAGAAAATGAAATAAAAGATGCTACTATATGGGTGAAAGATTTAGAAGCTAAATCAGAAAAGGTAATATTACTTAAGGATTTTTAATGGAACTGTTTATGAGCATATGGAATGTATTTGTACATTTCATAGAGTTATTTCTTATTGCGAGTGTTTTTTTACTTTTTATACTTTTTATACATGATAAATATGTCCAACGTAAACGTGCTTTACTCATAAACTACCCCGTTATAGGTCGTATGCGTTATCTTTTTGAAGCTCTTCGTGAACCTCTTCGCCAGTATTTTGCTGAAGAGAGTTTCTATGAGTCTAAAGACAAGGTTGACTGGGTTTACAAAGCATCAAAAAACCTTCCAAACTACCAGTCTTTTTCAGTAAACCAACCTTTTTCAGGTTCAAGATTTGTTATAAAACACTCTAACTCTGTACTCAATGAAGATGAAGTTAATGAAGATATGAGTGTAGTTTTTGGAAAAGATAGAAAGTATCCGTTTAAATCTGAGTCCCCTATTGTTCGTTCTGCTATGAGTGATGGCTCACTCTCTCCTGAAGCTATTCGTGCATTTAGTATTGCAGGACACAACTCAGGTCTTACGGTAAATACAGGAGAGGGTTCGCTCACATCAAACCACCTCTTTACACTTAAACCTGATTTAGATGATTGTGACTATTTAGACATTATTCCAAGCACTCCTTATGCAGAATTTATCTACAAGATTGGTAATTTTCTCTTTAATCCTAAAATTGCTCTGAAATGGTATAGAAATATTCTTTTACATAAAAAAACTCAAAACACATATATATATGACACAAAAAGCCATGTTCTATTTCGTGTCAACTGGAGTGCACCTTTAGAGAGTTTTCCCAAAACAGTACCCCAAAGTATTGGAAATATTGTTTTTCAGATGAGTTCTGGTCTATATGGTGTTAGAGATGATGATGGTAAGTTCGATGAAGAAAAATACAAAAAAGTGATGAAGTTTTGTCGTATGACAGAGATAAAAATCGCTCAAGGTGCAAAACAGACTGGTGGTAAACTTGCAGCTGCTAAAGTAACAGCAGATATCGCTTACTATAGAGGTGTTCCTGAGGGACAAAATGTTTTTTCTCCAAACAGATTTCCATATGCTGATACAACATCTGACCTACTTGATTTTGTAGAACGACTACAAAAACTTTCAGATAAGCCTGTTGGATTTAAGATAGTTATATCTGATGCTCAAGCTGTAGATGAGTTAATAGAAGAAATTGCTCAAAGAAAATCTGATGGAAGAAGTATTCCCGATTTTATCACTGTAGATAGTGGTGAGGGTGGAAGTGCAACTGCACCGCTTGAACTTATGGAATCTGTTGGATTAACTACAAACAATGCACTCTATGTTATGGATACAATGCTTAAAATGCATGGTCTTAGAGATGATGTGAAAATCATTGCAAGTGGTAAAATTCTTACTCCTGATGATGTTATTATCACTCTTTCCATGGGAGCTGATGCAGTTGGTATGGCTCGTGGATTTATGATGAGTGGTGGTTGTATTCGTGCTCGTATGTGTTCTGGTTTTGGGGCACATGTATGTCCTGTTGGTTTTGCTACTCAAGATGAGAAAAAACGTGCTTCATACCTTGTAATAAAACAAGGAGAAAAGATGGGTAACTATCATAAAAATCTTATAAAAAGCATGAAAGTTGTTCTTGCTGTTATGGGTAAAAAGAGTATAAACGAACTAGATAAAAGTGCTTTAACATATACAAATCGTAATGGTGAAGTTTTCTTTGACATCGATGTGTACTTTAGAAACAAACTACACCTTTAGGCAAATATGAACTCTTACGGCTTAAATATATGGTCTGATGACAATTTTGTCATCGACCAAGATGAGGTTTTACTTAACTATAAGTCAAAACCATCCCTTTTAGAAATAACACAAAAGATTCGCTCTAATAATGTTCGTGGTCCTATTCTTTTGCGCTTTCCTCATCTCATTAAAAAACAGATAAGCAAACTATACAACTCCTTTAACTTTTCAATACAAGAAAACAATTATAAAGGAAACTTTAGAGCTGTCTTTCCGCTCAAAGTAAACCAATACCCATTTGCTGTCCAAGCTGTTACAAGTGCAGGAAAAAAGTTTTCTTATGGTCTAGAGGCTGGGAGCAAGGCTGAACTTATATTGGCTATGAGTAAGTCTACAAATGGCTCACCTATAACAGTAAATGGTTTTAAAGACAAAGAGATGATAACACTCGCATTTATCGCAAAACACTCAGGGCATGACATCACTCTCACCATTGAAGGATTAGGTGAGTTAAAGACCATCATAGAAGTTGCACAAACATCTAACTTAAAAATTCCAAATATTGGTCTAAGAGTACGTCTTCATGCAACGGGAAGTGGAACATGGGCTAAAAGTGCTGGGATGGATGCTAAATTTGGTCTCACTGCTACAGAGATACTTGAAGCTGTAAAACTTTTACAAAAAGCTGAACTTCTTAGTTATTTTACCATGATACATTTTCATATTGGTTCTCAAATGGAAGATATTGCACCTATAAAACGCTCTCTTAGAGAAGCTGGTAATATTTATGCCGAGCTTAAAGTTTTAGGAGCCACATCTTTAAATAGTATAAACATTGGTGGAGGACTTGCCGTAAACTATGAACAACACAGTGATGCAAAACTTCATAACTATTCTATAGAAGAATTTTCTAGTAGTGTGGTTTTTTTATTGGGTGAGATTATGGATGCAAAAAATGTAAAACACCCCGATATTTTTACAGAGTCAGGGCGCTACATTGTTGCATCACATGCTGTACTTATTACACCTGTTTTAGAACTTTTTACACAAGACTATCATGAAGATTTATTAAACCTTCAAGAAAAAAATCCTCCACTTATAGAAGAGTTAAATGAGCTTTATACTCACTTAGCACCTACTAACTGCATAGAGTATCTCCATGATGCACTCGATCACATAGAGTCTTTACTGACACTTTTTGATTTGGGTTATATAAACCTTCAAGACCGTTCAAACGCGGAGATACTTGTTCACAACATCATAAAAAAATCTTTAAAATTAACATCTAAGATAAATGCGAATGAGTTAAAACAGCTACAAGTCAACCTGCAAGAACGTTACCTAATAAATGCTTCAATATTTCAAAGTTTACCAGACTACTGGGGATTAAAACAGCATTTCCCTGTTATGCCCATCCATCATCACACCAAAAAAGCGGTGAGAGGAGCATCAATCTGGGATATTACTTGTGATAGCGATGGAGAGATTGGTTTTAATCCTGAGAAACCACTCTATCTCCATGACATCGATCTTTCTAAAGAGGATTACTTCTTAGGTTTTTTTAATGTAGGTGCTTATCAAGAAGCACTAGGAATGAGTCACAATCTTTTTACTCATCCAAATGAATATACTGTAAAGATTAGCGAAAACTCTTTTGAAATACTCAATGCAGTTGAGTCAAAAAGTACTTTAGACATACTAAATACTATCGGTTACGAGAGTGATAAACTTGTAAGAAAACTTAAAACAGACCTAAACGCAAGCAGTTTTATGGAAGAAAAAGAAAAAAGTGATACACTATCGAAACTAGAAATCATCCTCTCACAAAATGGTTATCTAAGAACAACAAGTTAAGGGTGTTTATGGGACTGTACAACGAAATAAAAGAAGACTTTTCAAATGCTTACAAAAATGATCCAGCTCTCAACTCAAAAATAGACTTTTTATTTAACTACCCTGGTGTTTGGGCTATTGCTTGGTATAGACTAGCTCATAGACTTCATACTTCAAACTTCAAACGTTTAGCTAGAATGATAATGGGTCTTACACATATCTTCACTCATATTGACATTCATCCTGCTGCTATTATTGGCAAACGTGTTTTTATCGACCATGGAACAGGTGTTGTTATCGGTGAGACTTCTGTCATTGAAGATGATGTTCTTATCTATCAAGGTGTTACTCTTGGTGGTGTATCTCTTGACTCTGGTAAACGCCACCCCACTATCAGACAAGGTGCAGTTCTTGGTGCTGGAGCAAAAATTCTTGGAAATATCGAAATCGGTGAGTACTCTAAGATAGGGGCAAATTCTGTTGTTGTAAAAGAGGTTCCATCTTGTTCTACTGCCATCGGTATTCCTGCTCATGTTATTGCTAAGGGTCGCTGTAAAGATCCATTTATGCACAATATGCTCCCTGATATCAATAAAGAGATGTTTGAGTATATGCTCAAACGTGTTGCAATTTTAGAGCATATTTTAGTTGAAGATAACAAAGACCTGCTAGAACAAGATTTAGAATTGGAACACATATACGATTCTTTTATCAAATCTATGCAAAGCTAAGCCCTATTAGCTTATATATATTATTATTTTAGTATAATTTTACAACTAATTTCACCTAAGGGTTTATAATGCTAACTAACCGCATAAACACATTATCTGAATCAATCACTATCGCTATTACTACATTAGCTCAAGAGTTAAAAGCACAGGGTAAAGATGTCCTCAGCTTCTCCGCTGGAGAGCCTGACTTTGGTACTCCTCAAGTTATAAAAGATGCTGCGATTGAAGCTATTAACAATAACTTTACAAAGTACACAGCAGTTGATGGTATTCCTGCTCTTAAAGCCGCAGTTGCACATAAGCTTAAACGCGACAATGGTCTAGAGTATGCTCCAAACCAAATCATCGTAAACAATGGTGCAAAACACTCACTCTTTAATCTTTTTTCAGCAACAATTGACAAAGGTGATGAAGTCATCATCCCTGCACCATACTGGGTAACATATCCTGAGCTTGTGAAGTACTGTGGAGGAGATGTTGTAGAGATTCAAACAGATGATACTTCAGCATTCAAAATCACTCCTGAGCAACTTAAAAATGCACTTACACCTAAAACAAAGATGTTGATTCTTACAACACCATCAAATCCTACGGGAAGTATTTACTCAAAAGAAGAGTTAACTGCCTTAGGAAAAGTTTTAGAAGGTACAAAAGTTATTGTAGCAAGTGATGAAATGTATGAAAAACTTATCTATGAGGGTGAGTTTACATCAAGTGCTGCGGTTAGTCGTGATATGTTTGAGAGGACTGTTACCATCAATGGTCTTAGCAAGTCAGTAGCAATGACAGGGTGGCGTTTTGGATATATGGCTGC
>JALSMC010000333.1 GCA_026987995.1 Sulfurimonas sp.
GTGAACAGATCCAATAAGATAATCAACATCTGCGTTTAATACTCTTTTATCCATATGACCAGGTAGATAATCTACCTCATAACCTAGAAGTATTTGTATCTCATTTTTATATTTTTCTTGAGCATTTAAAACATCTTTTTCATATTGTTGCATCTCTTGAAATTTCATTCTATATTTAGGGTCATAGTCCATAGGGGCATGGTCTGAGAAACCAAAGAACTTCGTTTTAGCCTCAATTGCGGATAAAACATACTCTTGTATAGTACCCTCAGCATGATTACATAGTGGTGTGTGGTTGTGCATATCTACTATCATTTGTATTCTCATATTTATATATTTTATGCTATTATAGTGTTAATTGAATAAATATGTACAATTTTACCTCGGAGACAAGAAAATGACACAAGAAGAACTAGATGCTTTAATGGGTGGAGAGATTGATTTAGATGAATTAGAAGAGGAAGTTTCTAGCGAAGAAGTTTCTGAGGAAACAGCTGCACAAGAGACAACTTCAGAAGAAACAACTCCACAAGAAAATACAGAGGAAGATGAAGAACCTGCTGGCTATTCAGATGATACTGCACATCACTGGCCACTTCCTGCCACAGATGAGAACAAGATGGTGCATCAACTTGATGATGTAACTAAAGAGAGTGAAGAAAAAGCAGGCGAAATTTTTGACATAATTGAAAACATCAGTAATGAACTTATGGAAAAAGAAGAAGAAGCAAACTTAACTATAAAAACACTTACAGATAATATTGCGCTTTTTAAAACGCTAACTCAAAAGTTTCCTGATGTTGCAGCTTTTGCAACAAGTTTAACACAAAATGAAGAAGCATTAGTTGCTGCACAAACAATAATCCAAACGATGCAAAATAGTGGCGATGAGATAATAGATGTTATGGACATTATGCAGTACCAAGATATACACCGTCAAAAAATTGAACGTGTAATAAATGTAATGCGCTCACTCGCTGGATATATGAATACTCTTTTTGAGGGTAAAATTGATGACTCTAAACGTGTCTCATCTGCACAACATATCGTTGGAGATACTCATAATGATGTAGCCTCAGCTGATGATATAGAAGCACTACTCGCACAGTTTGGTAAATAATGAGTAAAAAAGTAGAATTACTCTCTCCTGCAGGATCATTAGAGAAGTTAAAAATTGCACTAGATTTTGGTGCTGATGCTGTTTATGGTGGTGTGAGTCACTTTTCCCTTCGTATTCGTTCGGGTAAAGAGTTTAGTATGGAAGACTTTGCGGAGGGTATCGAGTATGCGCATGCTCGAGGTAAAAAGGTTTATGTAACCATCAATGGTTTTCCTTTTAACTCACAGTTAGAACTTCTAAAAAAACATATAGTAGCGATGGGTGCATTAAATCCTGATGCTTTCATCGTAGCGACTCCTGGTGTTTTAAAACTTTGTCATGACCTTGTTCCAGGTATGCCTTTGCATCTCTCAACACAAGCAAATGTAATGAATGTTCTCGATGCTCAGATTTATCATGAGATGGGTGCTACTCGTATCATTACAGCTCGTGAAATAAGCCTTAAAGATTTAGTTGCTATTAAAAAAGAGCTTCCAACTCTTGAACTTGAAGTTTTTGTTCACGGAAGTATGTGTTTCGCATACAGTGGCCGTTGCCTTATCTCTACTCTTCAGTCTGGTCGCGTGCCTAATCGTGGTTCATGTGCAAATGACTGTCGTTTTGAGTATGAAATGTACGCAGCAAATCCTGAAACAGGAACACTCTTTCGTTTAGAAGAAGATGAGGGAGTCGGGACTTACATCATGAATGCAAAAGATTTGAACCTTGCTTCACATATGAAAGAGATTTTAGATGCTGGTGTTGTTGATAGTGTTAAGGTAGAAGGTCGTACAAAAACTGCTTACTATGCGGCTACAACTGCAAAAGCATATAGAATGGCGATAAACGATTACTATAATGAAGAGTTTAACGAAGATAAGTACCAGTATGAACTCCAATCACTTCAAAATCGTGGGTATACAGATGCTTACTTAGTATCGCGCCCATTTGAACGCAACGACACTCAGAGTTTAGATTTTTCTATGCAGCTGGGAACACATCAAGTAAGTGGTGTTGTAAACCCTGAAGGTACACATTTCTTATGTAAGTTTAAAACTGAGCCAAATGATGAGATGGAAGTAGTTTTTCCTCTTGGAAGTGAAGTAGCAATAGTTGATAACGATATCGGAACTACATACGAGAAAGATGGAAGGTTTTACATGAAACTTAAAGAGATTAAAACTGACAAAGGAAAAGTTTACGAGGCGATTCATAGTGGTAATACAAATGAAATTATCCTGCCAACAAGTTTTCCTGCGTTTACATTTTTTAGAGTGCCATCTAACTTAAATATGGGAACAAACCCACAATGAAATTTGTCTCAATAGTTCTTGGATCTAAGAGTGATTACAGTGTGATGAAAGCATGTTCAGATACTTTTGAAGCTTTTGGTGTGAACTATGAGCTTATAGTCTCTTCCGCTCATCGCTCTCGAACGCGAACACTTAAGTACATAGAAGAAGCAGAATCTAAAGGTGCACAGGTGTTTATAGCAGCATCAGGTATGGCAGCACACTTAGCTGGAGTTCTAAGCTCAAAAACAGTAAAGCCTATCATAGGTGTACCTATGTCTGCTTCAGCCCTTGCAGGTATAGATGCACTCCTCTCAACTGTACAGATGCCAGCTGGAATGCCAGTTGCTACAGTTGCCATAGGTAAAGCGGGAGCAATTAACTCTGCTTTTCTTGCGATGCAAATATTAGCATTAGAAAATGAAGAGTTATCCATCAAACTCAAAGAAGACAGAATAGCCAAAGCAAAAAAAGTAGAGATGGATTCGTTAGAGATTGAGACCATCATATCATAAGGAGCTGCGATGACATGGATGCGTGATGAAGAGTACTGTGAGTTGACAGGTTTAGAGCTAGAAGCAGTTGATGCTTTATGTGAGCATGGCAAACTTACTATAAAAGTTGAAGATGGTGTTCGATATATAGACCCATCTAAAGGAACTACTGAAACAATAGTTCCAGTTAAACTTGCAGAACTATCTAAAAATAATACCCATGAGATGATTGTCCAGCCTCAGTTTATAGAAAAAACAATTGGGACTATTATAAACCTCCATGAAAAAGTTCTTGATGCTAAAGATGAAACTATTGAAGCTGTTAAGGTGGAAAATGAGTTTCTTCGTGAAGCACTAGGTTCACTTCAAGAACTCTACGATGAAGATAGAAAAACAATAGCAACACTGACTGAACAACTCAAACTTTCTCAACAAGAAGTAGAATTTATGCGAAGAAAATATAAACTCATGTGGAATAAAGCAATAGACGATCACACTACATAATGTTAATAGATAAAGAGTGTGTGGCTTGCATAATAAACCAAAGTCTTAAAGTTGCAAACGCCATAGGTGCAGATGAAATACTAAAAGAGTCGCTTCACTCTACTGTTGCAAAGATGGGTGAGAGTTTTTCTTATAAACAAAATCCCCCTGAAATAGCAGCAGATGTGTATGAAAAAATGGCACAAATAGCAAATAAAACTGACTTGTATGATGAGATAAAAGAGCTTTCAACTCAAAAAGCACAAGCTTTAGTTCCATCCCTTAAAGAAAAGTTAAAAAAGAGTGAAGAGAAACTCTTAACTGCTACAAAAATAGCAGTAGCGGGAAATGTTATAGACCTTGCTGCTAAAGTAGAGTTTGACTTAGAAGAAGAGCTAGTAAAAGTGTTTGACACTGCGTTTGCACAAGATGATTTTGAAGTGATGCAAATCGCCCTGCAAAAAGCAAAAACTGTTTTAGTCATTGGTGATAATGTCGGCGAGCATATTTTTGACTATCTATTTATTGAGACACTTCAAGAGGTTCAGCCTGATACACATTACTCGTACATGGTAAGGGGAAATCCCATCATCAATGATGTAACTATGAAAGAAGCAAAAGAAGCTGGATTTGATAAACTTTGTTCTCTTGTAGATAGTGGTGTTAATACCCCGGGGTTTACTTATAATCGTGCAAATAAAACTTCTCAAAACCTTTTTGACAGTGTTGATGTAGTTGTAAGTAAAGGCATGGGAAACTACGAGTGCCTAAATGAGTCTAAACGAGACAATATCTTCTTCTTGTTGAAGGTAAAATGTGATGTTGTGGCAAACTCTTTAGGGAAAACTCTAGGCGATATAATCTGTAAAGAGATTTAATAAGATATAAGCTATAATTTCACAATTTTTTATAAGAGAGTAATTTATGATAACTTTTAGCACAATGCTTTTAAAACTACAAGAATTTTGGATGAATGAGGGTTGTAATATAGTACAGCCTTACGATATCCCCTCAGGTGCAGGAACATTTCATCCTGCTACTTTCCTTCGCTCCCTAGACTCGACTCCTTGGTCTGTTGCTTATGTTGCACCATGCCGTCGTCCTACTGATGGGCGTTATGGTGAAAACCCTAACCGTCTTGGTTCATACTATCAGTTTCAAGCACTTATAAAACCAAGTCCAGATAACATTCAAGAGTTGTACTTAAAATCTTTAGAGTTTTTAGGTCTTGATGTAAGCAAACACGACATTCGTTTTATAGAAGACAACTGGGAGTCACCAACACTTGGTGCTTGGGGTCTTGGCTGGGAAGTATGGCTTAATGGTATGGAAGTAACACAGTTTACATACTTTCAACAAGTTGGTGGTATAGAGTGTAACCCTGTGGCTGTTGAGATAACATACGGAACTGAGCGTTTGGCGATGTACTTGCAAGGTGTTGATAATATCTTTGACATAGTATGGAATGAAGACAAAAATGGTAACAAAACTTACTATAGAGATGTACATAAAGAGAGTGAAATTGAGTTCTCAAAATACAACTTTGAAGTAGCAGATACAGATATGCTTTTTCATGAGTTTGATGCTAAAAGTGCTGAGTGTTTGAGAGTTTTAGAAGCAGGACTTCCTCTTCCAGCGTATGACTTGTGTATGGAAGTGTCAAATGTATTTAATGTACTAGATGCGAGAAAAGCTATCTCTCAGACAGAACGACAAAACTATATGCTCAAAATCCGTGAACTCTCAAAAGGGTGTGCGGAGTTATATAAAGCACAAGAAGAAGATAGAGTTAAAAGAGTAAATGGATAGTTTTAAATAATATTGCATTTTGCAATGTTTTTGTGAAGTTTTTTGATTTGTTGTTATAATTGTTTGTCACCACCAAAAGGTGGGACAAATTTAGCACGAGGAGGTTAAGATGGAGAGTCTTAACTTAATCCTTAAAGTTTTAACTCTTGAGCCACTTGCAGATTACAAAAAACAACCTACAATTTAAGCTAAATTAAATTTTAAAAAAAGCCTTTCATATCCCATAAATGTTATAATTATCTACCAAAAAAACAATAACTTTATAAAATACACA
>JALSMC010000334.1 GCA_026987995.1 Sulfurimonas sp.
TTATTTTTATCTGTACAATCACCTAGTGCTTTAATCGCACTATTTAACTGTTCTTTTCCGTAAGTAGTTGTAATCAAATTGTAATTCATAAATGGTATTGTACCGAACAAAAGTGTGTAATTAGTGATATTTAAGTCTATTATTTTATGGATTTAGGTCAAAATCCATAAAATGGCTTTTTTTACTTCATTTGTGTATTTACAAAGACATTGTTCGGGTCTAGGATGAGTATATCTTCATAGAGTTTTTCTAAGTAAGGGGAGTCTGTCTTTTGATAGACAAGTGCTAAAAGTTCAAGGTATGCAATGTCCGTTGGGTAGAGTGCTAACATCTTAGAGACTACCTTGTATGCAATATCGAACTTATTTTGTGCTATGAGTGCTTGTGTTATGTAGATATTTGCATAGTAGTTGTAGTAGTCGATTTTGAGGAGTTCAGTTGCAACTTGTTCTGCTTCATGGTAGGAGCTCGTTGCAAGATAGACACGAATGAGTCCTAAACGCGGGTCGAGTGCATAAGAGTTTATAAGAGAAGCCTCTTTATAATGTTTTTGAGCATTTTTATATTTTTTATCTAAAAAAAAGAGCCATCCAAAACGCAGGTTAAGTGTATACCCTTTAGGGTATTTTTTATAGAGTGGAGAGAGAACTTTTATCGCCTCACTATATTTTCCCATTCTCTCATAATCATACGATTGAAGATACTGCTCTTTTATAGACTCAGATGCACTCAAAATACTCAAAAAAAGTGAAATAGTTATAAAAAACTTCATACACTAAAATCCATAATAAAAACTAGCCATCACAACAGAACTACTACCCTGCTCTACCAAATCTATCTCTTCATAGTTATTGACATCATAACTCAAAGAGAGAATAGTAGTTGGAGTAAAATAGTAACCAAACTTCACTCCATAGCCTGTTTTCATAAGGTCTTGTGTATTTATAACACTAAATCCACTATCTTTTACACCTGTAACCATCTCCCCTCCATACCCTCTTAGTGTCAAATATGTACTTTTATGATAGAGTGTTTCACTCACATCGTAAGAGAGATAGCTTTTTTTTTCATAATTGGGTGTAAGTTGGTAGTTTGCTTTGAAACAAAAGCTACTTCCCCAGTAAAGATTCAGAGCATTATAAGCTGTAAAATAGGGTGTAAACTGCGTAAGTGAAACCCTACTCACATACCGTGAGTAATAGGCTTCAACTCCATAGCTGTACTTATCATATCCTAGATATTTGTATCCACCTAGAGAAACAAACCCTACAAAACCACCTCCTAAAATAGGGTCATTTGTTGAAATATAATGAAAACCTCCACGGTACATATAATTATTAAAGTATTTTCCATAAGCAAAACTAATATCATTCTGAGTAAGATTTTCTGAGGTCTTATCTTTAAACCTAATATCTGTTTTGAGAAAATCAAACTCTAAAAGATACTCAAGTGTTCCCTTGGTTATATGGACTCCATAAAGTGTTGCACTCTCTTTGAGTGACTTATTATTATCTCTATCATAGGAGAGTTCTCCTGCATAGGGTAAGATAGAAAAAACCTCTGCATAAGCATAAACCGACAAAATAGTAGTGAGTAAAAACAGTTTTATCACAATTTTCTCCTTAGTTGTATTGCATTGTAGCTTATAAGTGTTAGCCCTTTGTGAGCTGCTTGAAGCGAGACTTTTCCATCTTTCGAGGAGATACTCTCTCCATCAAAACTATACTGCCTCTCCTGTTTGTAAATATTCTGATTGAGTGTTGCAAGAAACTCAATGAGTGCACTTTGTATTTTTGTTTTTAACAAATAGATAGGCAGTATATCTACAAAACTCAGCTTATGAGAGCTTACAAAAGGAATCCTAGGGGCAAGCTTAAAGAGCCACTTGAGATGCGACTCTTTGCCCTTGTAGTTATAGAAGTAAAACTGTTTTGCATCATTATAAAAATAGAGTTCATTACCCTCACTATCTTGAAGATAAAATTGACTATAATTATTCATTTTTACAGTAAACTCTACATCAGATTTGTAGACATCATTTTCATATACTTCATACTCAAAAACATCATCAAGTATAAAGTGTAAACATGAGCTAATACTTCTGTCTTTGATAACAGCGGCTATAATTTCACCTTTTTGCGGCACACAATTAAAGAGGAGTTGCCTCTCTTGTATGTACTCACTAAAACAGAACTCCTGAGTAAAACCACCCAAAACACCGAGGTACTGCGTTTGAATATGAATATGAGGCTCAGGAGAGTAGCCACTGTTTCCGCACTTTGCCATGATGGTGTTGCATTCTACATAATCACCTACTTTGTGAACGAGAGAGTACTGCATGAGATGGCTTATCTCCACAAAAAAACCACTATCACTTTTGATGATGATGTAGTTTCCCCAGTTATTTACCCTATCAACCTCTCCTATAATATTATCAACTAAATCGTGTCTTGCTGCAACTATATAACCACTTACAGGAGCTAAAACAGACTCTCCAAAACAGTAATAATCTTTTGCATAGAGTCCCTCATTTACATACGTTCTTCCCTCTTTTTTCTTTACAAAATCATAAGCATACTTATACTCTCCCTTATGTGTCCACTCATCATCAAATGCTTGATAGACACTCCACTCTCCACTAAAGGGTAGAGAGAGTTTGAGATGAGTTCCTCCAAAACGAAAAACAGTAGAGAGATAGTTTGAGAGTGAGGCTTCAGGTGTCTCTTTTATCTCAAGATTAAAGCCTCTGTAGTAGGTAATCGAGAGTATAAAAATAAAAACTATGACCGTAATATTAAAAGGGAGGGTAAAAACGGGAATTGAATAGTAGTTAAAGAGTATAGCTATAGCATCTGTTAAGAGTACACTAATGGCAACTCCTATAAGAGATAGAAAAAAGTTCTTTAAAGTTGGAAGAAGAAAAATGCCACAGAGTGCCACTGCTACTAAAATGTAGTTAAAAGCATAGGGGTCATAGAGTGCCTGCTCAAAAGAACCTATAAAATAGCTATGCAGAGTAATCCCAAAATAGTACCCACTCAGAGCCATTACAAAGAGTATACGTGAAAAAGAGAGTACAAGCATCAATATCATAAAACCTGCAATATTTGAAGGGAGAAAAAAAATAGTGCCTAAGGACTTCAAAAAACCACTGATGATAAGAGGCAAGTCAATATCATATGCAATAGCATTATTGATAAGTGAGGAGAGAAGATTGGAGTACTTCAGAGATGCTAAATAGATAAACATAGTCACTATAGAAAAAGGTAAAGAGAGTATAGGAATTTTGTAAATGCTAAAAAGGCGGTTGAGCATAAAGCTCAGCATAAAAGTAAACGCAGAAGCAATAGCAATAAGTGCTATACTCAAAAAAGAGGGTGAAAATAAAAAACCTACCCCCATACCTACAAGTAAGGAGTTATAAATATAAAACCCTTGCACTAAGTAGGACTCTTTAAACTCTATAAGCTCAGCAAAAAGTATGGTAAAAAATATACTAAATATTCCACTGATAGCAACTGAAGGGTTTGTAAAAGTAATCAAAAGCAGTACAAGACCTACATACTTGTTGTTTAAAAACAGTAGTGAACTATAGGGTTTGAGTATACTCACAATTAGGTTTGCCTGCTTTGTCATAGCGTTAGAGTTCTTTATAGTTCACAGTAGCTAAATCATCTACCTCTTTAATGCATCGTGCCTTACCCTCTTTATCTATGAGCACTGCTGCTGGTTTGTAGCGAATAAACTGCATCGCTTGAGTATAGTTATATGCCCCAACAGGAGAGATGCTTAGAACTGTTCCACGATGAAGTGGTGGCAACGAAATATTTTCTTCAATAATATCTATGTTCATACATAGTGGACCATTTAGGAGTGAAGGCTCATTTTCTCCCTCATAATGTTTATCTGTTTCTATGTTAAAGTTATACCAAGTTGATGTGTAGAGAAGATTTACTCCAGCATCTAAGATATAGCCTTTTTTCCCATCAGGAAAACGTTTGTACCCATGCACAGAAGTTAATAGATAACCCGCTTCATCTATCAGAGCACGACCCGTTTCAAGGTAGAGTTTTGGTAAGTTTTCACTCTTATTTAGGTCATAAATAACATTTGTAATCGCTTCAGCATAATCATCTGGCGTTGGAATAATCACATCTGTTGACTGATAGATACCTTTGAGGTTTGACTTACTAGCAAATCCACCTCCTAGGTCTATGTAAGCTATTTCAGAATTAAAGTCGCGTTCAACTTGCTCTTTGAGTTGCATAATAATTGTTGTCGCATTTCTATATGCATTTGCATCAAGCATAAAAGTACCAATGTGCGAGTGAATCCCCACAAGTTTCATCTTTTTAGACTTGTACATTCGCTCTATCGCCTCATAAGCATCTCCATTTTCATAGTTAAAACCAAAACGGCTCCACTGAGGGTAAACGCCGATGTCCATATTTATTCTAATTGCTAGAGGTATAACAATATCAAGTTCAGTCGCAATCTTTTCTAAGTCATCAAGTTCAAAAAGATTATCTACATGTATCTTTGCACCCTCTTGTACTGCTATCTTTAAATCTTCATAAGGTTTATAAGGACCATTGAAGATGATGTCTTTTCCCTCTATGCCTAAAGCACGGGCTTTTTGATACTCAAACTCGCTTACTACTTCAGCACAAGAACCTAAACGATGAAAGACTTTACATATCTCGTTAAGATAGTTTGTTTTATAACTCCAGCCAAATTGCACATCAGGATAACGTGAGCTAAATGCAGAGTAAAGATTGTTGTACAACTCTTCCATTTTTCGCTCTGAAAAGACAAATATCGGACTTCCAAACTTTTCTGTAAGCTCATTTACACTCACACCATCTATCTCTGTACGTATTTTTTGTGTGTGAATCGGGCTTCCATATTTTGAAGCCATTGCGAAGTCTATTTTATTTATTGTCGGTTTTTCGTATGCTAATTTTTCCATCTTAGAGTTCCTTTTTTGAAAGTAGTTTTATAAAATCATTAAAATCCGTTACAAGTTCCCCTGTATAACGAATGTACATCTTGTTTTGTGGGTAAGTGAGCTGTGGCTCTATCTTTTTACCCTCCATAATCTCTGTTACCATGAGAGGTAGGTTGACCCCTATCTCGGTAGCAAAATAGACCCATGCTGGAAAACGCGGGTTTATCTCTATCATGTAAACTTGATTTAAGTTTGCCATCACTTCAAGCTCAAAGGGACCCTTCCATTTTGTAAGTTTTACAAACTCTTGAGCAATACTCATCAGTTTTTCGTTTTGGATGGTGACACCTGTCCAGATTTTACCTATCTCTGTTGTTGTAAGTTTTTTGATGGAAACTGCTCCACAAAGGACACCCTCCCCATCACCAACACCAACAAGATTTATCTCATCACCAGTCACTACTTCTTGCACTAAAACAGGAAAGCCCCACTCATC